>JAWVYR010000022.1:0-17141 GCA_033722635.1 Balneolaceae bacterium
AAACGACGGAATCCGGATTGACAGAATTCGAAATGGAAAACGGCATCGGTCCTGTCGATGAAAAGATGGAGCTCAGCTCGATAGATCCTTCGATGGCGAAAAAGGGCGAAAAACTCTTTGAAACAAAATGCTCGGCTTGCCACAAGATGGGTGAGCGGTATGTGGGGCCTGCGCAGGGTGACCTGCTGGAACGACGGACCCCGGAATTTATCATGAACATGATACTCAATCCGGATGAGATGGTGAAGAAGCATCCCGAAGCCAAGAAATTACTGGCCCAGTTTATGACACCGATGCCCAATCAGAATCTCTCGCGTGAGGAGGCACGGGCCGTGCTGGAATACTTCCGGTATGTCGACAGCACCGGCACCGAGCAGGTTTCGTTGCCCGAGTAAAACAATTTTTCCAGATATGACCAATCAAAACAATAAAGAACAGAACCTATCCAACTACAGGAGGATAAATATGCGTTCACTTTCAATACTAAAAAAAGGGCTGTGGGGCACCTTGACATTGTTAATAACAGCCGGACTTTTCATAGCATGTCAGCCCGGCGGCAACATGTCATCCACCAATGATGCAGCTCAAAAAGTATATGTAGCTCCGGGAGAATACGACGAATTCTATGGATTCTTCTCGGGTGGATACAGCGGGCAGCTGAGTGTGTATGGACTGCCATCGGGACGGCATCTCTATACCATTCCGGTTTTCTCACAGGGGCCGACCAATGGGTACGGCTATTCCGAGGAGACAAAAAATATGCTGAATACCACCCATGGTTTCGTACCCTGGGGCGATGCGCACCATCCGGAACTCTCGCAGACCGAGGGCGTTCCCGACGGACGCTGGGTCTTTATTAATGAAAACAATACGCCCCGGATCGCCCGGATCGACCTCAGCACATTTCAGACTGCGGAGATCATTGAAATTCCCAATTCAGCCGGTAACCACGCTTCGTCGTTTGTTACCCCGAACACGGAATATGTCTCCGCAGCAACCCGCTTCAGCATCCCCCTGACCGGCGATGACCTGAGCAACGCCGATGTACCGATCGATTCCTATGCGGAGAATTTCAAGGGAACGATCTCCTTTATCAAGGTTGGCAACACCGGTGAGATGAGCATCGACTTCCAGATCCTGGTTCCCGGCTTTGATTACGATCTTTCCCATGCCGGCAAAGGTCCGTCGGACGGTTGGGCTTTCTTTACCAGCTATAACAGCGAGGAAGCCAACACCCTGCTGGAAATCAACGCCTCCAAGAACGACAAGGACTTCATCGCCGCTGTCAACTGGAGAAAGGCTGCTGAATATGCCGCCAACGGTGAAGGCAGGATGGTACCGGGTGAACACGTTCACAACTACCTCGATGACGCGCATATCGCTCAAACCGAAACGATCGATGAAGTGCGGGTACTGGACCCCCGTGAGCTGGAAGGCATTATCTACTTCCTGCCCACACCCAAATCACCTCACGGCGTGGATATCGATCCGACCGGCCAGTATATCGTAGCCGGCGGTAAGCTCTCCACGGTGATACCGGTACACTCGTTCGAGAAGATGACCCAGGCCATTGAGAACGAGCAGTTTGAAGGGGAGGTCGACGGCATCCCGGTGCTGCAGTACGATGCCATCCTTCACGGTGAGGTGGAGAACCCGGGACTGGGACCGCTTCATACCGAATTCGATGATCGCGGATATGCCTACACTACGGCATTTATCAGTTCCGAAATTGTCAAGTGGGATCTCGAAAACACCGAGGTCGTCGACCGTATCTCCACCTATTACTCGCCGGGCCACCTGATGATACCGGGCGGCGACAGCAAGAAGCCCTGGGGCAAGTACCTGGTCTCCCTGAACAAGATCACCAAAGACCGCTACCTGCCCACCGGACCCGAGCTGTTCCACTCGGCACAGCTGATCGACATCTCCGGCGACAAGATGCAGCTGCTGCTCGACTTCCCGACTGAAGGCGAGCCTCACTACGCTCAGGGTATTCCCGCAGATCTGGTGAGAGAGAATCAGGTTAAGTTTTACAGGCTGGAGGACAACAAGAATCCCTACGCCGTTACCTCCGAGAAGCAGACCAAGGTTGAGCGGGAAGGTAACGAGGTACATGTATATATGACCACCATTCGCAGCCACTTTACACCCGACAATATCGAGGGGATCAAGGTGGGCGACAAGGTCTACTTCCATGTAACCAATCTGGAGCAGGACTGGGATATTCCGCACGGTTTTGCCATGCTCGGTGCCAACAATGCCGAGCTGTTGGTGATGCCGGGTGAAACCAGGACACTCACCTGGGAGCCGAAGAAAGTCGGCGTGTTCCCGTTCTACTGCACCGATTTCTGCTCGGCCCTTCACCAGGAGATGCAGGGATATGTACGAGTTTCACCAAAAGGATCAAACGTAAAAATCGCCTACGGAACAGGTCAGTAAATGACCTCAATCCTTGTGGAAGGGGGTGTGAAAGCTCCCTTCCTCTTTGAAAACTGAAGTGTTCAATGAGAAATTGAGGATGTCATGAAACGCAAACAAAGAATACTGATGGGTCTTGCAGCGCTGTTGCTGGTCGGAGTCTATATATTCCCGATTTGGAGTATCAGTCTGGAGGCACCGCAGTACCCGGAGGGAATCGGTTTGAATATCTGGGTGGACACCATAGCCGGCAAGCAACCCCACGATCTGCAGAATATCAACGGACTGAATCATTATATTGGTATGAAGGCGATCACACCAGAGTCGATTCCGGAGCTCAAAATCATGCCCTACCTCTTCGGTTTCCTCATCGTTACCGGGCTGCTGTTGGCTGTCTGGGGAAACCGTAAATGGGTGCTGGCCTGGGTGGTGTTGTTCATCCTGCTGGCGATCACCGGACTGGTTGATTTCTGGCTCTGGGAATACGACTACGGGCACAATCTGAATCCCGATGCTCCCATAAAGGTGCCTGGAATGACCTATCAGCCGCCGCTGATCGGTTCCAAACAGTTACTGAATATCAACGCTACCTCGCTGCCCCATACTGGATTTTTCTTCGCCCTGGCCTCGATGGGCCTGGCCAGCTGGGTCTGGTGGAAAAGCGGTGAGAAAGATCGGGAAAACAGCAGCCGTGAAAAAGCAGAAAAAGAAAAGGTTGCAGCCTGATAACAGCTGAAACATGATCCGAAAGAACTTATATATTAAAGGATTGATACTGACGGCCGCGATGCTGTTGCTGGCCTCGTGCAGCCAGCAGCCCGAAAAGATCCACTACGGCAGTGATGAGTGTGAGTTCTGTAAAATGATGATTACCGACAACCGCTTCGCGGCTCAGCTGGTCACAGATAAAGGGAAAGTATACAAGTTCGATGCGATCGAATGCCTGGCCGACTATATAAATGAGCAGCCCGGCAAAGCGGAAGGAGCGAAATTCTGGGTCAGCAATTTCGCTAATCCGGGCGAATGGGTCGGTGTGGATCAGGCCCATTTTGTAAAAAGTGAAGAGATTCAAAGTCCGATGGGTGAGTCGCTGCTGGCTTTCTGTACCGTCGAGCAGCGGCGTAATCACCTTTCGGAATTCAATGGAAAACCGATTACATGGGAGGAGATTAAGACTCTCTGAGGTTAACAAAAGATCAAATCCGTAGGCAAAAAGGATTGAAAATGAAGTTACTTGTAAGAGCGGTGGCTGTCGCCGCATGGATATCTCTAACAGCATATACTGCTGCAGCTACAGAGATCACCGTTTCTCCAAACGGGGAAATCGGTTCCTTGAAACAGGCGATCAACCTGGCTGAAAAAGGCGACACCATCACCCTTCTTGATGGGCGATATCCCGAGCACAATGTAGTGATCGACAAACCGCTGACCATCAGGGGTCGGGGGAAAGCTGTCATTGACGGCGAAGGCAAGGGGTACGTACTGATCGTACGGGCAGATAGCGTGACCATTCAGGATCTTGAGGTGCATCATGCCGGAACCAGCTTTATCGAGGATTACGCAGGTATACTGGTTGAGAAGGCACACCATGCCAGGATCGAAAATGTGCGTCTGGTCGACAACTTTTTTGGCATCTACCTATCAGAAGCTTCCGGAGCGTTGATCAAGGATAACTACCTGACCGCCTCCGGGGAGAGGGAGACCTCATCGGGCAACGGCATTCACCTCTGGTACAGCAAAGACACCCGCATCATCGGCAACCGGGTGCTGGGCCACCGAGACGGGATCTACTTTGAATTTGTGAGTGAGGTCTATTTGCGCGATAACCTGAGCGAGAATAACCTGCGTTACGGCCTCCATTTCATGTTCTCGGACCGCTGCAGGTATGAGCAAAATACCTTCAGAGATAACGGGGCGGGGGTGGCAGTGATGTATACCGAGGAGGTCACCATGACGAACAACCGGTTTGAAAGAAACTGGGGCTCGGCAGCCTACGGGCTGCTGTTGAAAGAAATCTTCGACAGCCGTATAGAGAACAACCTGTTCGATGAAAATTCCATCGGGATCTACCTGGAAGCCTCCAATCGAAACGTGATTCGTCACAACGACTTCATCAAAAACGGGTGGGCTGTAAAGATCATGGCCAACTCAATGGACAACCGATTCACCGAAAACAATTTCATGGGCAACACCTTTGAGGTGGCCACCAACAGCCGACAGAATTTCAATGAATTTGATGAGAATTACTGGAGCCAGTATGAAGGATACGACCTGGACCGGGACGGCGTAGGCGACGTCCCCCACAGGCCGGTGCGCCTTTTTTCCGTACTGGTGGAGCGGCATCCCCAGGCGCTCATCCTGCTGAGGAGCCTGCTGATAGATATACTCGATGCGGCGGAAAAGTTCATGCCGTTACTGACTCCGGAAACTCTGGTAGACACCAAACCGCAAATGAGGAAAATTCAATGATCGACATACAAGGATTGAACAAATCGTTCGGCAACCAGCGGGTGCTCAAGGATCTCACCTTGCAGATTCCAGCCGGCCGGGCAACCGGCCTGGTAGGCCCCAACGGTTCCGGAAAGACCACCCTGATAAAGAACATGCTGGGGTTGGTCAAGCCCGACGACGGTACTATCGAGATCGACGGGGTACAGCTGAACGGTTACGAAGAGTATCGGAAAAAGATCGGTTACATGCCCCAGATGGCTCGCTACCCCGAGAACATGCGGGTCCAGGAGATGATCAACTTCATCAAGAAAATCAGGGGGGTGGAGTCGGCCAATGAACAACATTTTATTGAGACCTTCGATCTGCAGCCGGAACTGAACAAGCCGCTGCGCGAACTGTCGGGCGGTACACGCCAGAAAGTGGGTGCTACGCTGGCCCTCATGTTCGATTCGGAACTGTTGATCCTCGATGAGCCGACAGCCGGGCTCGACCCGAAGGCCAGCTATCGGTTCAAGCAGCTGATACTGGATGAGAAGAAGAGGGGAAAAACGATCCTGCTGACCACCCATATCATGAGTGAAGTAGAGGTGATGGCCGACTACATTATCTTTATCGTGGAAGGCGAGATACGCTATCACGGGTCGACTGAGGATCTGATCAAGATGAAAAAAGAGCAGCGGCTGGAAGGAGCCGTAGCCAAAATGATGGAGGAGGTAGCTGCATGAAATCACTGACGATATTGGGATATCAATGGAAAGACCTGCTGAGAGGCAAATGGATAATCGGCTACAGCCTGATCTTTCTGCTGCTGACCGACGCCATGGTACGCTTCGGTGGAGGAGGCCCCAAAGCGATGCTGAGCATCGCCAACATCATGCTGCTGTTTATTCCACTGGTAAGCATGATCTACGGAGTACTGTTCCTCTACCAGTCCCGTGAATTCATTGAGCTGTTGCTCTCGCAGCCGCTCAAAAGAAAGACCCTTTACTGGGGACTTTATGGCGGACTGGCACTGCCCCTGGCCGTAGCCTACCTGGTGGGGGTGGGGCTGCCGATGAGCTATTTCGGACTTTTATTTACCGCCGATGCAGCGGGTATCCTGCTGGTGCTGGGGCTCGGTACGATCCTTACCCTGGTGTTTGTGGGAATCGGGTTTCTTTTCGGGCTTCACTTTTACGATAACCGGGTGAAAGGCCTCGGTTTCACCCTGCTGGTTTGGCTGCTGCTGGCGGTACTCTACGACGGTATCATCCTGATGGTCGTATCGCTTTTCGGTGACTATCCGCTGGAAAAGGTGATACTCGGCCTCTCGATGGTGAACCCCATTGACCTTTCTCGCATTGTGGTACTCCTGGAGTATCAGATATCAGCGCTGATGGGATACACCGGTGCGGTCTTCAACCGTTTCTTCGGCAGCTCGCTGGGTGTAATCGTCGCTGCCGGATGCCTGATGCTGTGGGTGAGCCTGCCGGCCTGGCGGGGAATGAAACTGTTCAACAAAAAAGATTTTTGACCATTTGGAATCGGTAGAAGCAGATATCGAACTTGTTGAGAAGTACAACATAAGCGGACCCCGCTACACCTCCTATCCTACGGCCGTACAGTTCCGCGAGGCCGATAGAGGCGATATTTCCGACCTGGAACGATACCTGGCGGAGCGCAACCGCCTTCCGAGGGAGCTGTCGCTCTATTTTCATATCCCTTTCTGTTTTTCACTCTGCTGGTACTGCGGGTGCACCAAGTTCATCACCAAAGACCAGAGCCGTGGTGACCGCTATATCGATTTTCTGGAGAGGGAAATGGATCTCATCGCTCCCCAGTTTCATCCGGAAAGCAGGGTGCGGCAGATTCATTTCGGGGGAGGGACCCCCACATTCCTGAACCCGGATCAGTTGGTCCGCCTGGGCCGGGCGATAAATCAGCGATTCAGATTGGACGACAGGGTGGAGTTCGGCGTCGAGATCGATCCGCGGAGAACGACCCGGGATCACATCAGGGCGCTGAATGTTATCGGCTGTAACCGGGCCTCCCTGGGGGTGCAGGACACCAACCCGGATGTGCAGAAGGCGGTGCACCGCGTCCAGCCCTTTGAACAGACACGCCGGGTGGCCGAATGGCTGCGCGAGGAGGGGATCCGGTCGTTGAATATAGACCTGATATACGGCCTGCCGCTCCAGACCCTTGCTAACCTCGACAAGACTCTCAAGGATACGTTATCATTAGACCCGGATCGTTTTGCGGTATACAGTTATGCGCATCTGCCGCAGCTGATGCCGGCCCAGCGACTGCTGAATCGTGAAGAGCTGCCACCGGCCGGTGAGAAACTCAAAATGATGATGCATGCGATCGAACGACTGACAGGCCGTGGTTATGAATATATCGGTATGGATCATTTTGCCAGCAGGGAGGATGAAATGGCCCGGGCCCTGAGGGCAAATACCCTGCAGCGCAACTTCCAGGGATATAGCACGCACGGCGGAACCGATCTGTATGCATTCGGCATGTCCGGCATCTCCTCCGTCGGAAGCCGGTACTGGCAGAACAGCAAAAATCTGGAGGAATACTATGAAGCGCTGGAACAGGGACAAAAGCCGCTCTTCAAATATCTGAGTCTCACGAGGGATGACAGGATCAGAAGAGAGGTAATTATGCATCTGATGTGCAAAACAGTGGTAAAATTTTCTTTAATTGAGAAGAGATTTCAGATTTGCTTTAGAACCTATTTCGAGGAAGAGTTGAATCGACTTAAAGAACTCGAATTGGATGGTCTGATTGAAATGAAAGAGGACAGAATTTTAATTAATAAACAAGGACGCCTGTTTTTAAGAAATATTGCGATCATTTTCGATCGGTATTTCAGGGAAACCGGAGCGTCTGGAACATATTCAAAAACGGTTTAGGAGAATTCCATGAACAACACTAAGTATGTATACAAATTTGGAGCTGGAAAAGGAGAAGGCGACAAGACTATGAAACCGCTGCTCGGCGGCAAGGGGGCTAATCTCGGAGAGATGAGTTCCATCGGGCTGCCGATCCCACCGGGTTTCACTCTCTCGGCGGAGGCCTGCGACTATTTCATCAAACACGATGGTGAATGGCCGGACGGGATGGAAAAGCAGGTGGAGGAAGGAATCGACTTTCTGGAGGAGCTGAATGACTTGCAGCTGGGCGATGACGAGGATCCGCTGCTGGTATCGGTGCGTTCCGGTGCCGCCATATCGATGCCGGGAATGATGGATACGGTTCTCAACCTTGGGCTCAATGACACCTCGGTTGAGGGACTCGCAAAAAAAGCCGACAACAAACGGTTTGCCTATGACAGCTACCGCCGCCTGATCGATATGTTCGGCGATGTGGTGATGGGTATCAAGCACGAGTATTTTGAAGAGGAGATGGAGGCCCTGAAAAAAGAAAAGGGAGTTGAGCAGGATATCGACCTGGATGGCGATGACATGGAGGAGCTCGTGGAAAGGTATAAGAAGGTGTATAAAAAACACCACCACGAGGATTTTCCCCAGGATCCGGAACGGCAGCTGCGGCTGGCGATCGACGCCGTCTTTGAATCGTGGAATACGCCGAGGGCGGTAAAATACCGCAAGATCAACAAGATCACCGGCCTGCTGGGTACTGCTGTGAACGTGCAGACGATGGTGTTCGGCAACCTCGGGGAGAAGAGCGCCACCGGAGTCTGCTTCACCCGAAATCCCTCCGACGGCACCAAGGAACTCTACGGTGAATTCCTGATGAATGCCCAGGGCGAGGATGTGGTGGCCGGCATCCGTACACCGCTGGATATCAAGGAGCTGAAGAATATCATGACGGATACCTACCAGGAACTCTTCGATCACACGACGAGACTGGAGGAGCACTATAAGGATATGCAGGATATAGAGTTTACCGTTCAGGAAGGAGAGCTCTTCATCCTGCAGACGAGGAACGGCAAGAGAACCGGCACCGCCGCCGTCAAGATCGCTGTTGATTTTGTTGAGGAGGGTATCTGCGAGGAAGAACACGCCGTTCTCAACCTGGTGGAGCCGGGTCACCTCGATCAGCTGCTGCACCCGCAGTTGAAAGATGAGGAGATCGATCAGAACGAGATATTGGGCAAAGGATTGCCCGCCTCGCCGGGCGCCGCGGTAGGTAAAGTGGTGTTCAGCGCCGAGGAAGCGGAAGCGGCCGAGCAGGAGGGTGAAGAGGTGATCCTGGTAAGGATAGAAACCAGTCCCGAGGATGTCGGCGGTATGTCGGCGGCCCAGGGAATCCTGACCTCACGTGGAGGTATGACCAGCCACGCGGCGGTGGTCGCCAGGGGATGGGGCAAACCGTGTGTGGCCGGGTGCGGCGACATCAACATCGATTACGACACGCAGTCATTCTCCAATGGCCAAAGTACGATCAAAGCAGGCGACTGGATCTCGATCGACGGTACCCGCGGATACGTGATCAAGGGCAAGAAGCCGCTGGAGGAACCCGAATTCGGTGAAAACTACAAGACCTTCATGAGGTGGGTGGATGATATTAGAACCATGGATGTGCGCACAAACGCCGATACGCCCGAGGATGCTTCCTCGGCCCGCTCGTACGGCGCGGTAGGTATCGGACTGACTCGCACCGAGCACATGTTCTTCGCGGAGGAGCGCATCACCGCCATGCGGCGTATGATTGTTTCCGAGACCGAGGAGGAACGCAGGGGAGCCCTCGAAAGCCTGCTGCCCTACCAGCGCGACGACTTCAAGGGTATCTTCGAGGCGATGGAGGGACTGCCGGTTACGGTACGGCTGCTCGATCCCCCGCTGCATGAGTTTCTGCCTGATACCGAGGAGGAGATCGAGACGGTTGCCAACCAACTTGGTATCACGGAAAAAGAGCTCTCACGAAAGGTACAGCAACTCGAGGAGTTCAACCCGATGCTCGGCCACCGGGGCTGCCGGCTTGGCATCACCTATCCCGAGATCACAGAGATGCAGACCCGTGCGATCATCGAGGCGGCGATCGAGCTCAAGAAAGAGGGCAAGAAGGCCGTTCCCGAGATCATGATACCGCTAATCAGCTCCCCCGAGGAGTTCATCGACCAGAAAGAGGTGATCCGGGAAACAGCCGAGAAAGTGTTTGATGAACAGGGTGAAAAGATCGACTTCAAGATCGGCACCATGATTGAAATTCCCCGGGCAGCCCTGACCGCCGGCCGGATCGCCGATGAGGCTGAATTTTTCTCCTTCGGAACCAACGACCTGACCCAGATGACCTTCGGATTCAGCCGGGACGACGCCGGCAAATTCCTGGATCACTACCTGAATGAAAAAATTCTGCAGAAGGATCCCTTCCAGGTATTGGACCGGGAGGGGGTCGGCCAGCTGGTGGAGATGGCCACGGAAAAAGGCCGGGAGGCCAATCCCGATATTAAAATCGGTATCTGCGGAGAGCACGGGGGAGACCCCGAGAGCGTGGAGTTCTGCTTCAACCTGGATATGAACTACGTATCCTGTTCACCCTTCCGGGTACCTGTAGCCCGGCTTGCTGCAGCCAAAGCACAGATTAAGAAGAAGCAAAAATAATCACTGGCCGGACTTGCAATCCGCGTTCAATATCGGGAGATGAAAAAAACCAAAATCCTGCGGATCTGGCTGTGGTCTGGCGCCGGCTTGATCTTCATCATGTTGATCGTAGGAGGCATTACGCGCCTGACCGGTTCCGGCCTGTCGATGACCGACTGGAATCTGCTGATGGGGTCGATACCTCCCATGAACCATGAACAGTGGAACTCGGCCTTCGAGGAATACAAGCAGTTCCCGGAATACCAGCAACTCAACACCTCGATGACCCTGGAGGAGTTCAAGCTGATCTATTTCTGGGAATACCTGCACCGGATGATCGGCCGCTTTATCGGGCTCGTTTTCATCCTTCCTTTCGGATGGTTCTGGTACCGGGGGTATCTGACAAGGAAGCGCCTGAAACAGCTGGGGATTTTGTTTGCCCTGGGAGCCTTGCAGGGCGGAATGGGCTGGTTTATGGTCAAGAGCGGCTTGGTGGACCAGCCCTACGTCAGTCACTACCGGCTTGCGGCGCACCTGCTGTTGGCTTTTGTGCTCTTCGCATATTGTGTGTGGCTGGCCCTGGATTTCAGCGTTGAAAACCCGGCGGCAACAGGCAACCCGGTCCGATTCGTCGCCACCGGCCGCTGGCTCGTCGCCATCGGGATTGTAGCACTGGTACAGATCATCTGGGGAGCGCTGGTCGCCGGGCTCAATGCCGGCTATATCTACAACACGTTTCCCCTGATGAACGGCGACTGGATACCCGCCAACTTCATGGCGCTGCAGCCCTGGATACTGAACCTGGTGGATAACCCGGGGACAGTACAGTGGATACACCGGGTGGTGGGTACGTTGCTTGCCGGGATGGTATTCGTCTTCTGGATTCGACTGTTGATAAGGAACAGTGATGCCCAGACCTTTTACCTGGGCCTGATACTGCTGACGGTCCTACTCATACAATATTTGCTGGGGATATTTACAGTCCTTCTTCATGTACCGGTCGTCATCGGTGTCAGCCACCAGGCCGTGGCGATGCTGTTTACCGGCGTCTGGGTTGCGCTTTATTACCGCTACCGGTCCGGAATGATAACATCCCGAATGGAACAGATTTGAACAGGTGAAATTTTAAAATAGTCGGATTATGCATGCGCAGAGATAAGAGAAACGACCGATCCCGTCTGGACCGGATCTGGAAGCTGTCCCTGCTCACCTTTATTCTTGCCGGCCTGACCGGGTCGATGTTTCGTTTTGGGTTGACAGGCTGGATACCCGATTGGCTTGCTCTGGAAAACATCCGGCATGCCCATTCTCACCTTATGTTCTTCAGCTGGGCGGTCCCGGCACCGCTCTATGTGGTGCTGCGACTGGGCTACGCGGACGGGTTGCCGTTGACCGTGGTACACAGGTTAAGGCGGTGGGTTCAGGCCATCATTCTTTTGGGACTGGCGGCTTTCCCCTTCTTCCTGTTCTACGGGTACCGGTCCGTTCCGATCGCCGGGTCAGCCCTACCCTTTTCGGTGATGCTCTCGGGGCTGGTGATGATTTCATGGTACGGCTTTTCCCTGGAATGGATCCGCTGGCGAAGCAAGGTGAAAACGGATCTTTCGGTGCGCTTCTTCGATGCTGCGCTGCTATTGCTTTTGGTCGCCTCCCTCGGGGCCTGGGGGGTGGCAGGAACACAATTTCTGCAGATCGAGAATCCATTATATGGAAAGGCGCTTACCCATTTCTTTCTTGCCACCTTTACCGAGGGCTGGTGTATAGCAGTGTTGCTGGGGGTGTTCTACCGGTTTGCGAATCTGGATCGGTCTGATCTTCCCTTTTCTCCAGGCTGGTTGATCTATCCGATTCTGTTCGGGGCACCGCTAACCTTCCCCTATGGCATCAGTGAAATGCTTATGACAGGCGAGATGTCGGTTGCCGCACGGGTGGGAGGAGGGCTTGCTGCGGCCGGACTGATTCTGAATATTTACATACTGGTCCGCTATGGAAGGTTTAACCGAAAACTTTTATGGATGATTCCGATCTGGCTGCTGGCTCTGAAAGCGGTCATCCAGCTGTCGGCATCCCTGTTGCCCGGGAGCTTCTGGATGTCGGATCAGCCCCTGAGAATCTTTTACCTGCATCTGCTTCTTTTGGGCGGTTTTACACTGACCATGATGGCGGCTTTTCATCAGGATACCCGAACCAAATCGATGCCCTACTATCTATTTGGAGGTTCGGTGCTGCTGGTATTGATCAGCCTGCTCATGCTGACCCGATTTTGGCCTGGTTCGATGAGACGGATGGATCCCTACTTTCTTGCCGCGATTATATCGGTGGCCCCGGTAATCGCAGCGGCCATAGAACTGTTTTATCTGTCGAAAGTAAAAACACATTAAATCTGCGAAAAATGGAACAGCCGATTGTCGGATATCATAAGGATGAACAAGGGGACTGGGTGGCCGATCTGGCCTGCGGCCACACCCAGCATGTGCGTCATGATCCACCGTGGCAGCTTCGTCCCTGGGTGGTATCCGATAAGGGCAGGGAGGAGCATCTCGGTCACAAATTGAACTGTAAGAAATGCGACTACCAACAGAATACCGGCTCAACGGACGGAAACGAAAACCAATGATCCATAACTGCTGATATGCCGAAAGTAACCCGCTGGTTCATAAAATCCGGGATGGTCTATTTTTTACTGGCTCTGGTGTTGGCTGTTATAATCGCAATGCCCCGGACAGATATCGGCAGTGTCGGGCTGCCTGTACTTCATCCGGTTCTCTGGCATGCCCTGGTGGTGGGATGGATCACCCAGATCATCATGGGGGTATCGATCTGGATGTTCCCGGGCGGCGCAAGAAGGGAAGGAGTCGATTCGATGAGTTGGAGCTGGCTGGCGTTCTGGTGTCTGAATACGGGGCTCCTGCTCAGAATGGGTATCGAACCCTTTCTTGGTACCCGGATTGTCTCCGGATACCTGGATGCGGGACTGGTTCTATCTGCCATTCTGCAGCTGTTGGGTGGCCTGTTTTATGTTATGGAGATCTGGCCCCGGGTGATGAGCAAGCAAAAGAGCATATCAAAAAGGAGAAGCTGATGCCGACCGCAAGCGTTTGGATGATTCGGGGATCGCTGATTTATCTGCTGGCAGCCATGCTTGTGGGAGCACTGTTGCTGGTTCATAAAGCGGTATACCTGCATCCTTCGGTGTGGCAATTGCTTCCTCTTCATATTGAGATGGCGCTTTTCGGCTGGATCATTCAGCTGACGATGGGTACGGCGTACTGGATTTTCCCACGTTTTCTGGAAGGATTGCCCCGCGGCAATCCCACATATATTTGGGCTGCAGCCGGATTGTTTAACCTGGGAATTGTGTTGAACGGGGTAAGTTATCTGGGATTGTTACCGGAAGATACATTCCTGTTTGGAAGGATATTTCAGGTAGTTGCGGTGATGCTGTTTGTCGGCCAACACTGGAAGAGGGTGACAACGTACAGAAAACACCGATAGGTCAGAAAATTTTTAAAATACCAACATTCAGAATTCTAAATCAAAATCCCGTCTTGTGACGGTTTCAAAAATTAGTTGACGATCATGAAATCAATGATGTCTGCTGAAGAAGCGGTTAAGCTGATCGATTCAGGCGACCGTGTATTCATCCACAGTGTGGCGGCGGCGCCTCAGAAACTTATTCAAGCCCTGGTAGGCCAGGCACCGCATCTGGAGAATGTGGAAATTATTCAGCTTCACACCGAAGGTGAGGCGCCCTATTCCAAGCCGGAGTACAAGGACAGTTTCCGTATCAATGCACTTTTTGTGGGGGCCAACGTCCGCAAAGCAGTCAATGAAGAACGGGGGGATTACCTGCCCGTATTTCTGAGTGAAGTTCCCCAGCTTTTTCGCAACAACATCCTGCCTCTCGATGTGGCTCTCATCCAGGTTTCTCCGCCCGACAAGCACGGCTTTTGCTCCCTGGGTGTTTCAGTTGACGCCAGCCGTGCGGCGATGCAGACGGCTAACAAGGTGATCGCGCAGGTCAACCCACGCATGCCGCGTACCCATGGGGATAGTATGGTACATGTCCGGCGCATCGATGCGATGATCGAACATGAAACAGACCTTCCAACCTATGTTGTCGATCCACCCGGAGACATCGAGCGTCGGATCGGTCAGTATTGCGCCGAGCTGATCGATGACGGGGCTACGCTGCAGATGGGTATCGGGGCGATACCCAATGCGGTGTTGATGTCGTTGACCCATCACAAGGATCTGGGTATTCACACCGAGATGTTTTCCGACGGGATCATCAAGCTGGTGGAAGAGGGGGTGATCACCGGGAAGAAGAAGCGCAAGCATCCCGAGAAGATCGTCTCCAGTTTTCTCATGGGTTCCCAGGAGCTGTATAATTTTGTAGATGACAACCCCCAGATCGCCATGCTGGATGTGGCCTATGTAAACGATACGGCGGTGATCCGGAGAAATCCGAAAGTTACCGCCATCAACAGTGCGATCGAGGTGGACCTGACCGGGCAGGTCTGTGCCGACTCCATAGGGACCTATCAGTATTCCGGTGTCGGAGGCCAGATGGATTTCATACGGGGAGCCTCACTCTCGGAAGGAGGCAAGCCGATCATTGCCCTGCCCTCTGTAACCGGCAAAGGGATAAGCCGGATTGTTCCGTTTCTTAAACAGGGAGCAGGTGTGGTAACGACCCGGGCGCACGTGCATTACGTTGTGACCGAGTACGGGGTGGCCAACCTTTATGGCAAGAATATGCGCCAGCGCGCCAAGGCGCTAATCGATATTGCCCATCCTGACCATCGCGAGTCGCTCGAAGAAGCGGCATTCGAGCGTTTTAAGGAGCTGACCTGGTGAGTCAGTACTTGTGGGTCAGCACCGGACCCCACAGACTTTTGATACCCCAGATGCCTCTACACAGACACTCGAGCTGCACAATCTGGCTGTAGTCAACCTTTGCAAACGGTTTATTATATATCAGACCATCCATAAAAAAAGCGGCTTCCGTTTGGGAAGCCGCCTCTAAGGAGTAAAAGCGTAAAATTTCAGCTTTCCGGTTCTTTTACAATAAACTCACCTTTCATGCCGGAGGCGTAATGTCCCGGGAAGGTGCAGATATATTCATAGGTGCCGGGTTCCTCGGGTGCGGTGAAGGTTATCGTTTCCGTCTGATCGCCGGCCGCCAATCCTGTCTGGGCGATCACCTGGTCGGTCATATCCTGAGGGATATAGTCGTTTTCCTTCGCCTGAATAGCGGCATTTGCAAAGGCCTCCACGTCGGCATCGAGTGCCAGCAGCACCCAGTTGTGCGCCATCGCGGAAGCGGGCAGGTTGCTGCGGGTGTAGAGTTCAATCGTGATTTCTTCACCCGGTTCGACGGTGATGGTTTCCAAACGCAACAGGTCGTTGTTTTTGCCGATATTCTCCCCTACGGTGATTCCTTCGGCATTGCTTTCGACGCCGAATTTGAGAGCGTCGATTCCGATCATTCGGATGGTGCGGACACCATCATCGGTGGTTTCCTCTGTCTGTTGCTCTGTCTGCTGCTGATCACCCGATTGGCCACCGCAGCCCACAAGGACGACAAGCAAAAGTGCACTTAAAATTGTATTCAATGATTTTAGCATGTTTATATCGATATCTTTCAATTCTAAAGGATGATTTTAATACCATTGACTGAACAGCGGTAGGGAGAAAAACATTCAATCTGGTTGGAGATATCGACAAAAAAAGCACTCACTGGAAGGGTGAGTGCTTGGATTTCAAAGGTTGCCGGAGGTCATTTCAATAAAAGGAGATGCTGACTGTACCTCCGGAGGTTCGGGCTGTAAGCCGGGGTCCTCCACCATTGATCGAACCCTGCACCTCATCATGCTCGACCTCGCCCGAAAAATTCTGCAGTTTCGTTTTGACTCTGCTACCTTTCAGATCAAGGTCAAGGCCGATACCCCCGGGGACATTCACCTTCACGTGGCCACCGCTGGTGCGGAGTTCTACATACCGCCCGATGCTTTGCAGATCGGCGTTGATGCTGCCACCGCTGGTGCGCGCAGAAACTGTTCCGCTGGTGTTGTCCAAAGAAATGTGTCCTCCTGAAGTTCTCACTTCGATATCACCTTCAGCATGAGCAAGATTGATATGGCCGCCGCTGGTTCGGGCCGTCATGCGGCCGCTGAAATCGGCAATTTCGATATGGCCGCCCGATGTGCGTGCCTCAACGGTGCCTTTCAGGTTCATCAGTTCCAGATGGCCTCCGCTGGTGCGTACATTTTGGTTGCCATCCAGTCCGTTGACCGATATATGGCCGCCGCTGGTTCTCAGGTCCGCGCTGATCTCGCGGGGGGTATAGACCTTGAAGGAGATGGAAATATTGTTGTTATTCCACAATCTCCAGTTGTCGCGATCTTTTCGGCGGGCGATTGCATGTACCGTGTTACCCGACTTGCTGATATCGATCTCATATTTATCCAGATCGATATCGGCGGAGGTCAGATATCGGCCGTTCTTTCGAACATACATCTCTACCCGCACATTGTTGGATTTCGAGCCCTCGACGGTAATATGTCCGCCGGAGGTTTGTACCTCCAGGTTGCCGCGGCCTTCGAAGCTGAACTGTTCAACCCGATAGGGATCCTCGTTTTGGGTTGTGCCGTTCAGGCTGCTGGCGGAGGCGTTGACCACCATCGCCATGACCCAGAGAAACGGCAGTAGGAAAGCCAGGGTTATTTTAAATAG
>JAWVYR010000023.1:0-16743 GCA_033722635.1 Balneolaceae bacterium
CCCACCAGTCGGCTGATGCCGGTCTCGGGCATGGTGATCCCGTACATCATCTCCGCCTTGCTCATCGTCTTCTTGTTGTGGGTGATGATGATAAACTGGGTGTCGTCGCTGAAGTTTTTTATCATCTCTGCGAACCGCTCGATATTGGCGTCGTCAAGGGGCGCATCCACCTCGTCGAGCACGCAGAAGGGGGAGGGCTTTACCAGGTAGATGGCGAACAGCAGTGCGATGGCGGTGAGCGTCTTCTCTCCGCCCGACAGCTGGTTGATGGTGGAGGGGCGCTTGCCGCGGGGATTGGCCTTGATCTCGATCCGGGCCTCCAGCGGGTCCTCTGCATCTTCCTCGATCACCAGGTCGCAGTAGTCATCTTCGTTGAACAGGGTGTGAAACACCTGCTGGAAGTTCGTTCGGATCTTCTCGAAAGTCTCGTTGAATCGTGCGATGGCGGTTTTGTTGATCTCCTCGATCGTCTCGCGCAGCTCCTCCTCCGCCTTGTGCAGATCCTCGATCTGGGTCTCATAGAAGTCGAGACGCTCCTTCTCCTCCTCATATTCCTCGATCGCCAGCGGATTGACCTCTCCAAGGCTGTTCAACTTCTGCTTCAACCAGGCGGTTCGTTCCTTCACCTCTTCCGGCTCCTTATCCTCCGGCATCGTCGCATCGATTTGATCCATCAGAATCTCATAGTGCTCCCAGATATAATCGGATAGATTCTGCGCCTGCATCTCAAACTTTTCCTTGGCCATCGCCAGGTGATGCACCAACTCCATATTCACCTCTTTGCGCCGGCGCACCTCTTTCAGTTCTTTCTCGATCTCATTGATGCGGCCGCGCTGTTTGGCGGTGGTCTCCTCCGCCTCCTCCAGCATCTGGTCGGCTTCCCTCTTCTGCTCGCGGGCCTGCTCAAGCTCCTTCTCCATCCGCTCCTGTTTCTGCCGGTATTGTTCGATCTTCTGTCCACTTTCCTCCCTCTTTTCCGTGCGGAATTCAATCCGCTCTTTCAGGTTCTGTATCCCGGTCTCAGCCCGGCGGATTTCCCGTTCATGGTTCTCCACCTTGTTTTGCAGATCCTGGTGGGCCAGCTGGGCCTCGTTGTATCGGTTCTGTACTATAGAGCGCTCCTCCTCGAGAGCATCCAGCCGGGTATGGGTTTTATCCTGTTCCTGTTTAAGCTCTTCAATTTTTTGCTTAAGCGACTTGCGGCGGGGTTCAAGCTCATCCAACTGTGCCTCCGCCTTTTCCCGGGTCTCCTTCAGCTTTTCCCTGCGCTCTTTCAGTTCATCAATATTGTTGCCGTACACCTGAATTTTGGATTCGATACCGTTGATCCGTTTCTCGATCTCCCGGACGACCTCAGTCCGTTCATTCAGTTTGTTCTCCAGCTGATCGAGATCGATCTTCTCATATTCTTTCTGTAAGGTCTGCAGCTCCTTTTCCATTTTTCGAATCTCTGACGAGAGCGAACCCGCACGCTTCTCCAGGTTGGAGATCCTGTCTTCCAGCCCCACCCGAATGCCTGCATTTTTGCTCCGGCTGCCACTCTGGAAAAAACGGTTTCCGGTGATCACCTCACCCTCCAGCGTAACCCCGGTGTTGCCGGTTCCATCGATCACCTTTCGGGCTTTCTCGATGGTCGGGAAGATTAATACCTGACCCAACAGCAGTTGTTTCAGGGGGTCGAACCGCTCCTCGCAGTCCACCTTGTGATAGAGCGATTCCTTCGCTACCGGATAGGTGTCGTTGAGGAGGTTGAGCGGTATAAAGGTGACCCTGCCCTTGCCGTGTTCCTTCAGCAGTCCGGCAGCCCGCTTTGCATCCTCCAGTGATTCCACCACCACAAAGTGCATCGCTTCATCCAGCGCCGATTCCACTGCCACGGCATGTTCTTCATCGGTTTTGAATAGATCCGAGAGTACTTCAAGCAGCTCAAAATCGTCGCCGCGATTCTCCAGCAGGTAGCGTACGCTGGAGGGAAAGGCCTCATTGGAACTGGCGATATCCCGCAGCATGCTGATTTCCGACTGCACCGCCTCGAGGCGTCCTTTTTTCTGCCTGAGCTGATCCTTCAGCTCCTCCTGCTGACCGGATATCGATTCACGTTCTTTGCGTGCTTCCTGCAGGAGCTGATCCTGTCGGTTGCGATTTTGGAGCGCTTCCTCAAGCTCGGAAGTGTGCGACTTTTTATCGATACCGAGCCGCTCGATCTCCTTTTCCAGCCGCTCGATCTCCCGGTCGATCCGTTCATCCTCCTCCTCGGTGTTTTCAATCCGGGATTCAATACGGATCCGCTCTCCCCGCAGTTCGCCCAGTTCGGTGTTGGAATCGGCATAGCGTTGTTCCAGATCTGCCAGCTGCTCCTTAACCTCATTGAACTGCCGCTGCACCTCCCGGTATTTTTCACGGGACTGCTCGAGATTCTGTTTGGCTTTTTCCAGGTCGGTGTCAAAACTTTCAAGCTTGTTCTTGCTGTCTTCAAACAGCTCCCGAAGATCCTCCAGGTCCTGCTCGCTCTGTTCAATATCCTTAGTGTACTGTTCGATAACCCCCTTCTCGTTACTGATCTTTTCGCGGGTTATGCGCAGCTGTGTTTCCGTCTCCTGGATCTGGCTGTTGAACTGTTCAACCCGCCGGCGGGCCTCCGACTGTTTCCGCTCTTTCTCTATAAGTGCCGAACGGGCTTTTTCCTCCTCCTGCTCCAGCTCCTCGGCTTTCCCCGTGATCTGTTTCTTCTCCTGCTCGGCATTTTTGATCCGCTCCTCAAGCGGCTTCAGCTCCTCCTGGATCTTCTCATACTCATACCGGTTCAGGGCCTTGTCGAGGCGTTCAAGCTCTTTGCGGTATTCCCTCGCTTTTTGCGCCTTCTCCGCCTGCAGCTCCAGGGAGCGGGTCTGCTTGCGGACTTCCACCAGGATATCCTCCACCCGCTGCAGGTCATTGCGGGTATCCTCAAGTTTTCGGAATGTTTTCTTTCTCTTCTCTTTGTAGCGGGTTACCCCGGCCGCTTCTTCAAACAGCCGGCGCCGATCGTTGTGTTTGTCGTTGAGGATCTCTTCCACCATCTTCAGCTCGATCACCGAATAGGCGTCGGATCCCATACCGGTATCCATAAAGAGCTCCATGATATCTTTCAGGCGACAGGTGGTGCCGTTGATCAGATATTCGCTCTCCCCGGAGCGGTAGAGCCGGCGTGTGATGGTGATCTCATTATATTCGGTGGGCAACAATCCCTTGTTGTTGACAAAGGTCAGGGAAACCTCAGCCATGCCGAGGGCGCTCTTCTGGGCGGTTCCGTTGAAAATCACGTTGGTCATGGTCGAAGAGCGCAGCAGGGTGGGGCGCTGCTCACCGAGTACCCAGCGCATCGCATCCACCACATTCGACTTTCCGCAGCCGTTGGGACCGACGATCGCGGTGATACCGCTGTCAAACTTCACTTTCGTCTTGTAAGCAAAGCTCTTGAATCCCTGTAGCTCAAGTTCAGATATATACATCTATGATTCCGCCTGATATAATACTATACCGCGTTCGGGCAACCGATTGAGTAACAGATTCATCGTTGTCGCCATACGGGGACGGGTAGACCAAACCCCTCCTACACTGTCATTATCTCTTCCTCTTTCTCGTTCAGCAGATTGTCCACGGTCTCGGTGTGGCTGTCGGTGATCTCCTGAATTTTCTCCTCCGCCTCATATTTGGAGTCCTCGGGAAGCGATTCTTCGTTTACTTTTTTCTTAATTTCGTCGTTGGCATCACGCCGGTGGTTGCGGATACTGATACGGGCTTTCTCCGCGATCTCCCGGACATGTTTTACCAACTCTTCCCGGCGTTCTTCGGAGGGGATGGGAAGGGGGATCCGGATAATATTGCCGTCGTTGTTGGGATTCAGACCCAGTCCGGATGACATAATTGCTTTTTCAATCTCTTCAATGGCCGACTTGTCATAGGGTTGAATCGTCAGCAAGCGGGCTTCCGGGGCGTTGACGTTGGCCAGCTGGTTCAAGGGTGTTTTGGATCCGTAGTAGTCCACTTTGATGCCGTCGAGAAGGGATGTACGGGCTTTGCCGGCCCTGACATGTGATAATTCTTTCTTGAAATAACTGACAGCTTCGTCCATCTGCGAATCCGCCTTTTCAATAATCTTCTGTAGCTCCTTCGGGATCATGGTGCTGATGCTGGTGTTGAATTAATGTTGTGATAAAACCCGCAGGTTAAAACGAATTTAAAAAAACTATTAATCTTCCCAAACTACAGTCGAACCGACGGATTCTTCGCCCAGTACCACTTTTTTGAGGTTTCCGGGCTTGTTCATGTTGAATACGATGATCGGGGTCTGGTTTTCGCGGCAGAGGGTGAAGGCGGTCAGATCCATGATCGACAGGCGCCGCTCGAGTACTTCATCGCCGGTGATCCGGTTGAACTTCTCCGCGTCCGGATTTTTTTCCGGGTCCGAGTCAAAAATTCCATCGACGCGGGTTCCCTTCAGTATTACCTCGGCCTCGATCTCGATCGCCCTGAGCGATGCAGCGGTGTCAGTCGTAAAATAGGGGTTGCCGGTACCGGCGCCAAAAATCACCACTCTTCCTTTTTCAAGATGGCGGATGGCTCGGCGGCGGATGTAGGGTTCGGCGATCTCCTCCATGCGGATTGCGGACATCAGCCGGGTGTGTACCCCTTTTCGCTCCAGCCAGTCCTGCAGCGCCATGCCGTTGATCATGGTCGCCAGCATCCCCATGTAGTCGCCCTGGACGCGGTCCATCCCTTCGGTGGCTCCCCGTACGCCCCTGAAGATATTACCGCCACCGACGACGATGGAGATCTCAATACCCTCTTCACGGGCAGCCAGCACATCGTCTGCATACTGGCTGAGCACTTTCCCGTCGATGCCGTGACCCTGCTCGCCCAACAGGGACTCTCCGCTGAGTTTCAGCAGAATTCGGTTGAATTTTTTTCCCACAATAATCCTCGTTTTTAGGTCATCTATATATAAAAAAAAGGCTACCGAATTGGTAGCCTTTTTTTAGAAGCTCATATCAGGATTGATCCCCGAGCTGAAGCCGGTGAAACGACTTCACCATCGGTGCATCGTTCTGTTCCAGGTACTCCTTGACAGAAACGCTGTTATCTTTCACAAACTTCTGTTCGAGCAGTACATTTTCTTCGTAAAACCGCCGCAGTTTCCCTTTGGCAGCCTTGTCGGCAATCTCCTCGGGCTTGCCCTCGTTGATGAGCTGCTCCCGGGCGATCTCCAGTTCCTTGTTAACCAGCGTCTCATCAACGCCGTCGCGGTCGACCGACAGCGGATTCATCGCAGCGATCTGCATGGCTACATCCTTGCCGATCTCGCCGTTCTCGAGCTTGTCTTCGAACTCGACGAGCACGCCCAGCTGATTGCCGGGATGAATGTAGGAAACCAGCTGTCCGTCGGTTTTCTGCAGGATAACCTGGTTGATTTTAATCTTTTCACCGATTTTGCCCACCATATCCTTCAGATGGTTGGAAACCTTGGTGCCGTTCAGCTCTGCATCAAGCAGTTCATCGACGGATTCGATTTCCTCGGTATATACCAGGTCGGTGAACTGGTTGGCTTTCGTTTGAAAATCCTCGTTACGGGCCACAAAATCGGTCTCACAGTTGATCTCCAGGGCGGCCGCTTTGGTGCCGTCATCGCTCACTTTGGTGATGATCAGTCCCTGGTCAGCTTCACGGTCGGCCCGTTTTTCAGAGAGCTTCTGGCCCTTTTTCCGCAGAATCTCCTTGGCCCGTTCAAAATCTCCCTCGGCCTCTTCCAGGGCTTTTTTGCAGTCCATCATACCGGCCCCGGTCTGGTCCCGGAGTTCTTTAACCTCTTTGGCTGAAATACTCATTTCCGTTTTCATGTTTATACTTCGATGTTTTCATTTTGAAATTTCCGGTGAATGAACGAAACGCCGGAATGATTATTCTTCCTCGTCCGCCGTTTCAGTTTCCTTCTTGGATTTTTTTCTGCGCCGGCTCCGCCGTTTGCCGCTGGGTTTCTTCTGTTCCTGTTTTTGCTTCTCCTCGGCAATTTTAGCCTCCTCGGCTGCCTGTTCAAGCAACTCTTCTTCGCTTTGAGCTTCCCGCTCGGCGTTGCCCTCGATAATCGCATCCGCGACGTTAGTGGCAATCAGCTGAATGGTTCGGGCGGAATCGTCATTGCAGGGGATGATATAATCCGGAATATCGGGATCGCTGTTGGTATCAACCATGGCGACGATCGGAATGTTCAGTTTTACCGCCTCATTGACTGCGATATTTTCCTTGATCGTATCCACCACAAAGATCGCTCCCGGCAGACGGTTCATGTTGGCAATACCGCCGAGGGTGTCCTCAAGTTTTTCCCGCTCTCTTTCGAGCATCAGGCCCTCTTTCTTGGTCAGCTCCTCAAAGGTTCCGTCCCGCTCCATGCGGTCGATCTCCTCCATCCGGGAGATGCTTTTGCGCACGGTGCTGAAATTGGTCAGCATGCCTCCCAGCCAACGGTTGGTCACATAGGGCATTCCACAGCGAATCGCTTCGGTCTTCAGAATATCCTGGGCTTGTTTTTTGGTTCCGACAAATAGAATGGTTTTGCCGGCCCGGGCGAATTTAGCAGTCGCCTCAAGCGCTTCCTGCAGGTACTTCTCGGTTTTTTTCAGGTCGATGATATGGATGCCGTTGCGTTCCATGAAGATGAACTCTTTCATCTTTGGATTCCAGCGGCGGGTGAGGTGCCCGAAATGGGCGCCTGCTTTCAGCAGGTCTTCAAGATTTGGTGTATTTGGCATAGTATTATTTGTGTTTGAGTTAGTCCTCTACGCAGGTCGTTCCCGGCGCTAATCCGTCCCGACTTCGATTGTCGGTGCGAACACCCGGCGCACAAGGTCGCTGCGTATGTGTGATTGAGAGTTCGTTATTGGTTATCGGTTATCAGTTGATCGGATACCCGTGAGTGGCATTGAAATGGAAAGCCAACCGTTGATATCAGGAACCGATAACCATTAACCAATAACGAATGACTGATAAAAAAACTACCGTTTGGAGAACTGCGATTTCTTACGCGCTTTCGGCTGGCCGTATTTTTTGCGCTCAACCATACGATCATCACGGGTAAGGAGATCGTGCTTTTTCAGTACGGAATGAAGCTCCTCGTCGTGATCATCGAGAGCCCGTGCCAGCGCATGCTGAATAGCACCGGCCTGGCCGGTTACGCCGCCGCCCCGGACGGTCACCTTGATGTCGAACTTGCCCTCCATCTCGGTGACATCGATCGGCATGGTGGCGATATTGCGCCTTGCCTGAGTCGTGAAATAGTCTTCCAGCGGCTTGTCGTTTACAGTAAAAGTACCGTTACCCGGTTCGATATAGAGCCGTGCGGTGGATGTTTTTCGTCGTCCTACAAAATTCTTCTGTGTCATGAATTACTTCAGATCTAATTCAATTTTTTCCGGTTGTTGAGCCGTGTGCGGATGCACCGGTCCGGCGTAGACCCGCAGGTTGGTAAAAATCTTACGGCCAAGCCTGTTTTTGGGTAACATTCCCTTGACCGCGTTTTTCACCAGCGAAGTGGGATCCTTCTCCAGTTTTTCCTCGGCCGTGGTAAAGGACTCGCCGCCGGGATAGCCGGAGTAGTTAAAATACTCTTTGTCCTGCATCTTCTTGCCGGTGAGCTTGGCCTTTTCGGCATTGATCACGATCACGTTGTCACCGGTATCCATATGGGGCGTGAACTGCGGCTTGTGCTTGCCGCGGAGAATGGCAGCCACCTGGCTGCACAATCGGCCGAGCGGCTGGTCTTCCGCATCCACCAACACCCACTTTTTATCGATGTCGGACGGTTTAGCTGAATATGTTTTGTTGCTTGTCGTATCCACAATAGTTGAGCGTTGTAATTCCTTTTTTCCTAAGTCTCGCAAGATAGGCTTATTTTAAACGATTTGCAATCCTTGAGCCGGGATAAAATTTTTTGTAGGAGATCGGCCCACAGCCGAAATCTGGATTACGCAGGCAACATACTGTTGCCTTTTTTATTAACGTTACAAAGCCGAATTTGCAAATATTCAAGCCCTCGAACAGAAGATATTTCCACAAATAAATCGTACCTTTAGTTCTGCCAAAATGAAACGGCTGACCAACAGGATTCTTATTCAAAAAATGATCGACCAATGACCGATAACCATCCATTGACAGAGACGAAAACAAGTTTTGAAACCGGCAACGGCACAGCCACCTACTACAGCCTGCAAAAGCTGCAGGATCTGGGGTATGGCCAGGTCGACCGACTGCCCTTTACCATCAAGATTTTGCTGGAGGCGGTTCTCCGGGAGTTTGACGGATATACCGTGACCGAGGGGGATGTAAAAAAGCTGGCCGGCTATAACCCGGAGAATCCGGAAGGAGAGATACCCTTCAAGCCCTCCCGGGTGGTGTTGCAGGATTTCACCGGGGTGCCCGCGGTTGTGGATCTGGCCGCCCTTCGTTCGGCGATGGAGCGCATGGGGGGGAATCCCCAGTCGATCAATCCCCAGGTGCCGGTGGATCTGGTGATCGATCATTCGGTGCAGGTGGATATGTTCGGGCAGGAGTATGCCTTTATGTACAACGTTGAGAAGGAGTTTGAGCGCAACCGGGAGCGGTATGAATTTTTGAAGTGGGGCCAGAAGGCTTTCGACAATTTTAGCGTGGTGCCACCGGGCCGGGGCATCGTGCACCAGGTGAACCTGGAGTATCTGGCCAAGGGTGTGTTCACCCGAAGAGAGGATGATGCGCTGGTGGCCTATCCCGATACCCTGGTGGGCACCGATTCTCATACCACGATGATCAACGGTCTCGGCGTACTCGGATGGGGTGTAGGGGGGATCGAGGCGGAAGCTGCCATGCTCGGCCAGCCGATCCACATGCTGGTTCCCAAAGTGGTGGGGATGAAACTGACCGGGAAGTTGCGTGAGGGGATCACCGCTACCGACCTTACGCTAACAGTCACCCAGATGCTTCGCCGCCACGGCGTGGTGGGCAAATTTGTAGAGTTTTACGGCGACGGGCTCACCCACATGAGTTTGCCCGACCGGGCGACGATCGCCAATATGTCACCGGAGTACGGGGCCACGATGGGATTCTTCCCGATCGATCAGGAGACGCTTCGCTACATGAGACGGACCGGGCGGCAGGAGGAGCTGGTGGATCTGGTTGAACGCTATATGAAGGAGCAGGGGCTCTTCCGTACCGATGAAACAGCCGATCCGCACTTTTCTGAAACACTGGAGCTGGATCTCCAGGAGGTGGAAACCTCCCTGGCCGGCCCCAAACGGCCCCAGGACCGCATCACGCTTCCCAACATGAAAGAGACCTTCGAAAACTCCCTGACCAGCGACGATCCCACCATGGGATTCAACCTCACACAGAAGCAGCTGTCGAACAAGGGGATCTTTGAAAACGGGCGGCAGATCGAGATGAAACATGGTGATGTGGTGATTGCCGCCATCACCAGTTGTACCAACACCTCCAATCCGAGTGTGATGCTGGGAGCCGGCATCCTCGCCAAGAAAGCTTATGAAAAAGGGTTGGAAGTACCTCCCTATGTAAAAACCTCGCTGGCACCGGGATCCAGGGTGGTGACCGATTATCTGGAGGAAGCCGGACTGACTGAATATATGGATAAACTCGGCTTCAACCTGGTGGGGTACGGCTGCACCACCTGCATCGGCAACTCCGGCCCGCTTCCCGAGGCAGTGGAAAAAGCGGTTAAGGATGGCGAATTGATCGTAGCCGGTGTGCTCTCCGGCAACCGAAATTTTGAGGGACGGATCCATCCCTATGTCAAGGCAAACTACCTGGCCTCGCCGCCGCTGGTGGTTGCCTATGCACTGGCAGGGACCGTCGATATCGACCTGGCCAATGAACCGATCGGCAGGGACAAGGACGGCAACGAGGTCTATTTGAAGGATATCTGGCCCACCTCCGATGAGATCAAGGAGTTCCTGGACGATGCCATACGCCCTGAACTCTTCCACAAGGAGTATGGGGAAATTTACAAATCCGAGCAATGGGACAAGATACCCGTCTCGGGCGGAGAACTATACGACTGGAAAGAGGAATCGACCTATATCCAGGAACCGCCCTTCTTCATGGATATGGGCGAGGAACCGGATCCGATCCGGCCGATCAGCGGTGCACGGGTGCTGGTCAAGGTGGGCGATTCCATCACCACCGACCATATCTCGCCCGCCGGCAGCATCAAGCCCGACAGTCCCGCCGGTAGATACCTGATCGAACGGGGGGTCAAACCGGAAGAGTTCAACTCCTACGGATCCCGCAGGGGCAACGACCGGGTGATGACGAGGGGCACCTTCGCCAACGTTCGATTCAAAAACCAACTGGCTCCCGGGAAAGAGGGGGGATACACCAAATACTTTCCGGAGGATGAGATCACTACGATCTACGACGCCTCCATGCGGTATCAGAAAGAGGATGTTCCGCTGATCGGGCTGGCCGGCAAGGAGTATGGCACCGGATCCTCCCGAGACTGGGCCGCGAAAGGAACCATCCTGCTGGGGATAAAGGCGGTTATTGCAGAGTCCTACGAGCGGATTCACCGCTCCAATCTGGTTGGCATGGGTGTACTTCCCCTGCAGTTCAAGGAGGGGGAAACAGCCGACAGCCTGGGCCTCGACGGATCCGAACTGTTTACGATCCATGTGGATGACGACCTGCAGCCCAGGCAGGAGGTCGATGTGGAAGCGAAAAATGGCGACGGAGATCTAACCCAGTTCAAGGTTCTGTGCCGTATCGACACGCCGGTTGAGATCGATTATTACCGGCACGGCGGTATTTTGCACTATGTTCTGCGTCAATACCGCAAGGCAGAACTTGAACAGCGATCCTGAAGACATCCGGCCCAGACCGGTAACGGGGAAGCAATTCGGCTTCTAAAGAGGGATACAGGTGCAGATTATGAAATTCCAATCCACTTGCGATTTTGGTGAAATCTTGTAGATTATAGGTATCCCTCAAAAAAATAGGCTATCGGGATGTGGTTATGGGAAACAACCGGTCATTTGTCGGCCCATACCCTGCTAAGGCAGTTATTTACAAAAACTACAGACGGTGTTGGTTATGGCTATAAGTTCTAAAAATTATTTGCCCAAAAACGAGGCTTTGGAAACACACACGAAAGAGAGCCTCCACCTGCTACTCGAAACCATCGACGGTATCAACCGGACGATGGAACTCAAGGCCCTCTTGAATGAAAGCATGGAAGCGACCCGGATCGTGATGGATTCGGAGGCCAGTTCGTTGATGCTTCTGGATGAGGATACTGAGGAACTCTATGTCAGTTTACCCACCGGCCCGGTGAAAGAGGAGATCAAAGGTCTGAGTATTCCCCGCCATGAAGGTATCGGCGGTTGGGTAGTGGAAAACAAGAGCCCTTTCATCTCCAACGATGTAGAGAATACTGAATTTTTCTGGGGCGACCTTGCTGAGGATTTTACCACCCGAAACATTATCTGTGTGCCGCTCATCAACAGGGACAATGAAGTATTTGGGGTATTGCAGGCAGTGAATCGAAGAAAGGGCGAGGAATACACGGCTCATGATATACCCGTTTTCCAGGCGCTGGCTGCCCATGTCTCACTGGCGATCGAGCGGGCTCGTCAGATAGAGCGGCTGCACAACCGGTTGAAGGAGAAAGAGGTGATGCTAACCGAAATTCATCACCGCATCAAGAACAACCTGGGAGCGATCTCCTCGCTGATAGAGATGGAACTTCCCAATGTGGATGATCCTTACGCCCGGCAGATCATGAAGAACACCTACACCCGTATCCATTCGATGTCGGAAGTTCACGATCTGCTCTGTCAGAAGGGTTTATTCCGCGACATCGAGCTGGGCCTTTACCTGAAGCAGTTGGTGAAGAAGATCGAAAAGACGATGAACACCGCATCGACGAAGATCTCGATCCACCTGAAAGCCGACAATATCCATATTCCTGCCAACAAGGCGCTGGTCTGTGGTCTGATCCTCAACGAGATGCTGGTCAATATCTATAAGCATGCGTTTGAGGGAATGAAAAGAGGCGATATCATTATCGACCTGGCGCTGGAAGAGGAACAGCAGATCGTACTCGAGATCAAGGACAACGGCGTCGGGATTCCGGAGGATTTCGAGGATCGTCAACGCGGTTCCCTGGGCATGTGGATCGTCAATGCCTTCATGAAAAAACTGGACGGCGAACTGGAGATGTCAGGTGACAACGGTACCCGGTTCCGTTTCAGATTCGAAGCCTAGAACCATCCTTTCTCAATACCGCGCATGGTGAACAGGCGAACCATAAGCCGCCTGAGCGGTGTGTTCAGCATCACCCAGATCAGCACATTGCGAAATAGCGGTATCCTTTTGGCCCTCCCCAGCTTCATATTAAACTCAGCTCTTCTGATCGCATTTCTGGCTGCTTTTTGCCTTCGCATGCCGTAACGCTTCACCCGGTCCCTTATATCCGCCTTCGCATCATTTTTATGGTAGATATGGTCGAGCGTGCGCGCGAGATCCCAGGCATCCAGCCAGCCCAGATTCATACCCTGCCCGCCGATCGGGCTGATCACATGGGCTGCATCACCGGCCAGCAGAATACGGCCGTCTGCTATCGGGTCGGCCAGATATCTCTGCACCCCGAAACTGCTCAGCATGGTATTCTCCTGCTCGCCCAGGTCGTGGCCGATCCGGACTGCTACCCGTTTTTCGATATCCGAACGGGTGGGATCGGTGATGTAGGATTCGGTTTTGACCACCCAGCGCCGATGGGTCTCGGAAAGCGGGAAACATTCTATTACGCCGGATCGCGTAAGGAAGACCGCCGCATCCGATTCGAACACCGTATTGTCGGTGAAATCCCCCATGATGTAGGTGTCGGAATAGGATCCTCCCTCAAATTTGAATCCGGCTTCGGAGCGAACGAGGCTGTTCTTTCCATCAGCTCCCACCACAAAATCGGCTTGTAGCTCCATCTGGTGATCGTTGTCCGAGTCGTGATATTTCAGCTCTATTCCATCCTCCCGGATATCCAAACCAGTCAGTTCCGATCCTGTCAGCACTGTCCCTCCGACTTTGGCCAGGGCCTCTCTCAACAGCTGTTCGGTACGGTATTGGGGTATCGAAAGCACGAACCGGTAGGGCCCGGGGCCGTACCGGAAGGGGATCGACCCGAGCTTGGCTGAATCGGAGAAGGCAACCCCTTTCTCTATTTTTATCCCCTCCTGCAAAAACGCTTCTATGATGCCGGTTTTTTCAAACAGTTCCAGCGATACCGGATGGATGCCCAGTGACCGGGAGTGGCTTCTGGGTTCATTACGCCTCTCCAGAATGACAAAATCTATACCGGATTGCTGCAGGCATATCCCCAGGAACAACCCCACCGGGCCGCCGCCCACAACAACCACCTGTCTATGTTTATTATTAATTTTGTCCATGATCGTATCGCAAAAGTACTCTGTAGGGGAACAATCGCTCAACCTTCCAGTCCGCAGGAGCGGCTTCCCGAAGCTCCTCCAGGGTATAACTTCTCCGGATCGAAGTCAGTCCGTCGTGTGTGATAAAGGAACTTCTGAAGAGGGGCCTCGACAGCAGGTTGAACAGCAGGTATCCGAGATCGCTGCGCTCGATATCGTTGAACAGAACCCGTTCGTTACTGAGCTTTTTCGATTCCTCCAGAAGCTGGTGGAATTCCTCCCGGTCCAGGTGATGGAGCAGGTGGTTCGATATCACGATATCGAACTTTTGGCTCTCCTTCACCAGACGGGAAGAGTCGATATTTCGAAAAGAGACGCGGCCGGCTTGTTCCAGTGAACAGACATAATCGTATGCCCGCGGATCCGGATCGATCGCCGTGATAGCGATATCCAGCCGATCTCTCTCCGCCCACTGGGCCAGGGCGATCGGGATGTCGCCTCCGCCGAAACCGATATCCAGGAGGGTGGTTGTTTTATCTTTTGATGCAGCGAGGGGGGCGATATACCTGCCGTAGATAGACTGCCAACGACCGATCCACCGGTTGACGCTACCGAACTGCCGGTAGGTGTTACGCAGCTCCGCGAGGTCGCAGTTCGGGTCATCCATCCGTTCCCGCGACTCGGTGTCTCTCTGATTCAGGATAAGCGGCATCGTCTATCCGGTTATTTTTTCGAGCAAGGCGCTTTCGATCGTCAGCCCCGGCCCGAAGGCCATGGTCAATAAGTTTTCCGATTTTTTGTTCATCGGGGTGTCCAACAGCTCTTTTAGTACGAAGAGCACCGTGCCACTGCTCATATTTCCGTAGTTGGCCAGCACCTTTCGGGATGCCGTGAATGCTTCGGGGGACAACCCGATCTCCTTCTCTATTTTGTCCAGGATTGCGCGTCCGCCCGGATGTACCGCCCACCGGTCGATCTCCCCGCCTTCGGTTTTCAACTCATTGAGCAGCGGCTCGATCGATTCCTCCATGTTTGCCTGGATGATATCGGGCACATAGGTTGACAGTACCATATCGAAGCCGGTGTCTCCGATCGACCAGGCCATATCTTTTTCACTCTGTTCGGCTATCGAGGAGGCGAAACGCTTGATTCGAAATGCGGGAGTGTTCTTTTCAGGCTTTCTCCGGCTGACAAGCATCCCGGCACCGCCGTCCGCAAAGACCGAACCGGAGATCAGGCTGTCGGTGGTCACGGCCTGCTGGAGATGCAGGCTGCACAGCTCGAGGCAGATCACCATCGCGACCGCATCCTCGTCGGTCTCGCAGAATGCGTTGGCCATCCGCAATGCGGGGAAGGCGGCATAGCAACCCATGAATCCAAGATGGTACCGTTGGGTGTCCGGCGACAGGTTAAGCTGCTTGACAATCTCGTAATCGGGACCGGGGGCAAAGAATCCGGTGCAGGACACCGTGATAACATGCGTGATATCCCCGCGGGTAAATGTGGGATGTTCGCTGATCAGATTTTCAGCAATCGCCACAAAAAGCTCCCGGGCGTGTTCGGCGTACCGGTCGTTGCGACTGCCGGTAGAGGGTTGCGAGAGAGTTCCGTCTTTCTGGAAAAAGAAGCGGGGATCGCCGTTGGCATGAAAGTCATCCACGACCGAATGCCGCTTTTGAATGCCCGAATGGGAATAGATGCGGTGGATAATGCTTTTGACCGATCGTTCGTCACCCAGGTACTCCTTCATCTTATCCCGGAGAAAATCCTGGCTGTAGAATGATTCGGGAACAGCGGTGTTGATGTTGTGTATATAAACAGACATACGCGGCCTGGTGCATGCTTTATTCAAGTGGCTGCCAACGCAAGGCATTCACCTTTGCATTGACAATGTAATAACTTCAGAACTTTAATTAGATTGTTTTGTGAGCAGTACAAACCTGGAATTGTGAAGGACAGCGGTGATGGTAAGGCCGGCAATCAGGCCGTACCAGAGGCCTTCCGGCCCCCACCCTTTGATCATTCCCAGATAATAACCGACCGGTAGCCCAACAATCCAGTAGGCGACTAAGTTTACATACATCGGAACTTTTGTATCCTTCAAACCGCGAAGCGCTCCGAATCCGCCCACCTGCAATCCGTCGGAGATCTGAAAGACCGCTGCCAGGTAGATCAGCGAAACAGCCACCTCTTTGACCGCGGGATCCTGAGTATATATTGATACGATGAGATCAGGATAGAGAAACATCACCGTGGCGGTACAGATCATAAACAAGGCACACAGCGATACGCCAACAAATCCACGTATCCGAACAGCGCCGACCGATTTTTCGCCCACGGCATTGCCCACGCGGGTGGTGATGGCGGTGGACAAGCCCAGGGGAACCATGAACATAATGGCGGCGAAATTGATCGCCACCTGGTGTCCCGCCACTGCGAGGGTGCTTATCGATGCCATTAAGAGGCTTACCACCGCGAACATCGTCACCTCCATGGTGGTGCTGACCCCGATCGGTACTCCTATCCGCAATATCTCCTTCAGGTAGTTCCATTCCGGTTTGCGAATATGGCTGAAGATCTCGAATCGACGGAACGGTCTGTAACTGGTGGTGAACAGGGCCATCAGCAATACCATCACCAGCCCGACGATGGAGGTCGCATACCCGCAGCCGGCGGCACCCAGCGGGGGGAATCCCAGTTTTCCATACATCAGGATATAGTTGGCCGGTATGTTGACCAGCAGGCCTGCCAGGGCGATCACCATGCTTGGGCGGGTGACCGATAGCCCTTCATTGAAAAATCGGAGTGCCATATAGAGGAAAAAGGGGGTCAGGCCCCAGGAGATCGCATCCAGGTACTGGCCGGCCGTGGGAATCAGGTCGGGAGAGATATCCATCAACGCCATCAGAGGTTCCAGGTTCCTGAGGATGAAGAAGGTGGGAACACTCAATATCAGCGCGAGCCAGAGGCACTGCCTGGCGTTGCGGCCGATCTCCAGTGATTCGCGGGCCCCGAACAGTTGGGCAGTTATCGGAGTGATTGCAGATAGGATCCCGGATGAGAACATGATAAAGGGCATCAGCATGGCTCCGCCCACAGCTACCGCAGCCAGGGTTTGTGCAGAGAGATTCCCTGCCATCACGGTGTCGACAAAATTCATCGACATCTGCAGCAGCTGGGCGATGATCACCGGAATACCAATCCTCAGGGTGTGGCGAGCTTCCCGCTGAAGATCTTTTTTTCTGGCCCGAATGCGTTGTATCAAATCAGATCGCTACCGATATATTGACGGTTGTCTTTATCC
>JAWVYR010000024.1:0-16736 GCA_033722635.1 Balneolaceae bacterium
CCCAGGCTCCACCGGTCGGGGAAGCCACCGACGATGAACGCATAACCGCCCGGATCACCTACAGGTTTCAGCAGGTAACCACGCTCTTCTACAAAATTGGCGATGCAACCACCGGCTTGACGATCAATGACCTGTCGATCGAAAAGAGTGAGGAGAAGGTGTTGTTACTGGCCGACTTGACTCGTACCGGCAACGCTCCCTACATCGGTACCATAGATCTCACGGTAACCGATCAGAATGGAGAGGTGATGGCCCGTCGTCGTTCTTCGACTTCTATCTATTTTGATTATATTCAAAGCTTCAGCATCAACAAAAGTGATCTGCCTCCAGGCAGCTACACCGCCACGTTCAGCTTCGAAACAAAGCGACCGGATATAGCCCGGGAAGACTTGGTGCAGGCAGAACCGATCACACGATCCACAACTTTTACTATAAAGTGAACCGGATTTTAAGATGGTCGACATTACTTACCTTACTACTGCTGCTGCCTTCAATATTGCCTGTTGCTGATGCAACCGCAGCAGTCCAGGAACGGGATCAGAACGGGCAGCCTCAGGAGGTCTTTCTCTCCTTTCGATACCGCAACCTGGTCAATACCGTCATCATAGCGATCTATGAAGACGGTGAATTTTACCTGCCAGTCAGTGAAGTATTCACCCTGTTGAAAATTCCACATCAGGTTGAACTCGAGGAGAAAACGATACGCGGGGAATACCTCGACAGGGACAACCACTTTCGCATCAATTTTTCCAACTATACTGTACAGGTGGATGATGCGGGGCAATTCAGCTTCAGTATCGAAGAGATGCAGATCCGGGAACTCGACTTCTACATGAAGCCCGAGGTGTTCAAAGAGGCCTTCGATATCGATTTTCAGATCGATTTCAACAATTTGCTGGTTCGCCTTCAAACCCCTCATACCCTTCCGGTGCTGGAGCAGTATCAGCGGGCGCAGGAGAGAGAACGAGCCAACCGATTCACATTCAACCGGGAATACTATTCGCTGTTATATGAGAGAGAACGGGATCTGCTCGACGGGGGGTTTCTCGATTATTCCATATCGGGTAGTTCCATCGAAAATGCCGGTGAGTTTCTCTTCTACAACCTGAGCGGAGGCCTTGAGCTGCTGGGGGGCGATCTGCAGGGATCAGCCTCCGGGATCCACTCGTCCAACTCTTCCAATTTCAATACAGACAACCTGCGATGGCGCTATGTGCGCCGCCAAGATCCCTGGCTTACCCAGGCTTTCTTGGGCCAGACCCGTTCAGACGGACTGGTAAACCGGCAGTTCACCGGGGTAAAGCTGACCAATGAACCGATTGAACCGCGGTTTATCTTTGATCAGTTTGCCATTGAGGGGGAGGCGGTACCCGGCTCGGAGGTAGAGCTCTTCTATAACAACGCCCTGTATGACTTCCAGGAAGTGGACGGCAGCGGTCTGTACCGGTTTATGGCTCCACTCATGTATGGGAGTTCGAGACTCAACTTGAAAATCTATCAGCCCAACGGGACGGTGCTCGAACAAAGCCGGAGAATTCAGATTCCTGTTACCTACCGGCGGCCGGGAGAATTCAACTACAGCGTAAGTGCCGGAAGGCTCGAAAACCCGGTTTTCGGCAGCCCCGAACGCAGCGAATTCGTACAGGGCGATCTGGCATATGGTATCAATGAATGGCTGACGCAGCGGATCGGCAGTGAATTCCTGAATGAATTTGATGACCAGACCCCCCTGTTTTACAGTACCACTTCCGCCCGCCTGTTCAAACAATACCTGGTGAGCGTGGACCTGGCCCCCACCGCCTTTTACCGGGTGACCGGAAATGTGATCTACGCCTCATCCGCCAGCTTCGGCCTTGAATATATCTATTTTACCGACGATGGCATCTATAACGTATTTGGAAACGACCAGGAACTGATCGGCAACGCCTTCCTCCCGTTCAACCTGTTCGACCGGCCGTTTAACCTTCGGCTCAATGCCAATCATGCCATCCGTACGGGATTTAACAACACCCAGTACAGCGTTGATCTCAACTCGCGCATCGAACGGCTAAACCTGCGCGTGGGTTACCGCGACCGGCAGTTCGGAGATTTCAGCCTGGCCGCCACCAACAATGCGGAATTCAGCGGCTCGATCAGCTATTTTTTTACGCGACAGAGTGCACTGCCCGCCCTCTTGAGAGGCACCTTTCTCCGCGGCCAACTCGATTACAATCCCGGCCTCTCGAAATTGGAACGGATCGATCTCCAGTTTTCAAGAAATATATTTGATACCGGTCAGCTGCAGGCTTCTTTTTCCCGCAACTTCCTGGGAGATTTCAATCTGTTCAGCCTGGGAATCACTTTTGACCTTAAACCGGTACGCTCCTCCTCCACCTACCGCAATACCGACGGCGCGTCGGTACTCAGCCAGAACTTCAGGGGATCGATCGGGTATGACAGTCACACCGATGATGTGATATTCACCAACCGACAACAGGTTGGCCGCTCGGCGCTGTCGGCCCGCCTCTTTGTCGATGAGAACAATTCGGGCCGCTATGAACAGGGGGAAACGATTATTCAGGATAACGCCATTCGGATCGACCGCTCCAGCATTTACCGGCAGGATCGATACGGCACGATCCGGTTTTCCCAGCTGCTGGCTTACAACCAGATCAATTTGGAGATCAATCAGAGTGCCATAAGAAATCCCTTTTTTATTCCGAAATATGAAAGATTCTCGCTGATCACCGACCCGAATCAGTATAAACCGATCGATATACCCTTTTATATGGCCGGTGTGATCGAAGGCAGGGTGGAGCGCTTGCAGCCGTCGGGCGACAGGGAGCCGATACCGGGAATCCGGGTTTTTGTGCAGCAGACCGACGGCTCTTTTTCTGAAACCCTCCGCACTTTTTCCGATGGGCAATTTTACGGGTACGAGATACCGCCAGGCAGCTATGAACTGAAGATCGATTCCACCCAACTTGAATTCCTCGATGCCCGGTCGGATCCGCAGACCATCCCGTTCGAGTTAGAATCCCGGCCGGACGGAGATTATGTAGAAAATCTCAACTTCCTGATTATCCCCCGGTCGCTGCCCGATGATACGACCAAGCAGGTTGAACCGGACAGCACCAAACCGATCACCAAAAAATCAAAGAAGCAGGCCGTTCGCTATCGCTTGCAGTTGGCCAGCTTCAGCACGCTGGAAAAAACGCTCAGCTCGGCAGGTGCGGCTCGTTCATCGATGTCGGATTCGCTCAACCTGGTGTACAATCGCAACACCAGCCTGTTCGCCATTCAATCCGATTCCATCACCGAGATCGGCCAGGCCCTGGAACGCATATCCAGCGGGAAAAGCTATCGGTTCCCGGATCCGGCGGTTGTCATCACCGATGCCGAAACCGACTCGCTGCTCAGAACCGGCACCTGGATAGAAGTTTCGGCAGCAGGGCCCTTCCGGGAGAGAGCTAAGGCTGAAGAGCTGAATGACCGTCTTGAACAGCAATACATGATCACGCCCACGATCTACCACGATACCTTCCTGAACCATTATATTGTGATCGTTGAAGAGGCGGATGCGGCGCGTCTGCCGGCCGATCTCCAAGAGGATGAGATGCATACCTACCTGATTCCGGATAGGGCCTTAGCCTATAAATTTGAGCTCTTTATCACGGATCTGGACGAGGAATCCCTGGAAATAGTGAAGCAAACTCTCGACCGGGTGGATCAGGATATATGGTGGGAATACCATCGCGGGGATCATCGGATCGTTGTCAGTGGCATCCGCAGCTGGAGGGCACTTTCAGATCTCAGGAATCGGATCACCGGCGATTCCGACAGCGTGCGAGCGATTTCCGTATTCCATGTTTGCGCGGAACAAGCGGCATGTACCGAGGTTTTCCAAACGCTGGAGTAATCTCGGGCAAAAGCGGGAGGTTAGATATATTCCACCACCGTCGTGTGTTCACCGCTGTAGCGACCCTCCAGTTTTTTGTCCAGATCCCTCTTCTGCGCAGAATAGTGAATCTCCTCATCTCCATCGTTGCCCCTCCTGACCTGATCGAAATAGAGAGGTACCTGATGGCCGCGCTCGTTGGTAAGCAGTATCCGGGAAGCCGACTTGATGAAAACTCCGGACATCCGTGCATGGCGAATCTTGATCCTGCCGATGCCGGATGGAATTTCCTTCTTTTGCATTTTACCCAGATCCACGGTAGCCGGCAAATGATGGGTAACGGCCGCGCTATTGATGACGCGTGCCGATACCTTCATCACCGCCTGTGCCGATTGCTGGGCGTTTATTTTTGGGGTAATAGCCGCCAACAATACCAGGCAAATTAAAATTGTTCTGCTCATCTCTTGTCTCTCCATCCGTTTTTATTTCGAATGCAACACCAGTATATCAAAAAATCTAACTATTAGAAAATTTTAATCTACATTAATGGTTTCTAATATTATGAAAATAGCACTTCATGTGTATTAAACGCTTATTTTTACAAAGATTAGAATTAATCGGAAACCCAATGCCATCTGGATAACGGGCCGTACAGGTAAAGAAAAAGCCCGCTGGACAGGCTGTTCAGCGGGCTTCCATAGTCAAGTTTTAAAAGGTGAATATTAGAGCAGCATCGCGAGGGGATTCTGCAGGTAGCTGCTGAGCGTTTCAAGAAATTCCGCAGCGGTGACTCCATCCACGATGCGGTGGTCGCTCGACAGGGTCATCTTCATCCGCTTGCCGGGCACTACCTCCCCGTTCTTTACAACCGGCACGTCTCGAATCGTACCCACCGCAAGAATGCAGGCGTTGGGGGGATTGATAATCGCAGTAAAGGATTCGATGTTGTACATCCCGAGATTGCTCACGGTGAACGTACTTCCTTCCATCTGGTCGGGCTGTAATTTCTTGTTTCGCGCCTTTTCGGCCAGTTCCCTGCTTTCCTTCGAGATCTGCCGCAATCCTTTTTGGTCGGTGTTCCGGATCACCGGGGTCAGCAACCCTTCCTCAACCGCCACGGCAAAAGCGACATGAATATCACCATGCTGCAGAATCGTATCCTCTTTCCAGCTGCTGTTGATCATCGGGTGCCCGCGCAGCGCCATGGCAGCTGCCTTCACGATAATATCATTAAAACTGATCTTGCCTTCGATGGAATCATTGACCTGGTTCCGTGCCGCCACAAGATTCTCCACATCGATATCCACCGTCTCATAATAATGCGGCGAGGTGTACTTGCTTTCACCGAGACGCCGGGCGATCGTCTTGCGCATCTGCGAGACGCGGATCTCCTTATCCTCGCGGGTGGTTTCTGCGGCCGCAGCCGTACGGGCTGTCGGCTCATAGGATTCAATATCGCGTTTGATAATACGGCCTTCGGGACCCGATCCTTCCACCCGGGAGAGTTCGATACCCCGATCCTCAGCCATCTTGCGGGCCAGCGGCGAAGCTTTGATCCGCTGTTCTCCATTGCCTTCAAGTCCCCCGATAATGGTGGCAAACCGCTCCTCTTCTTTGGTTGGCTTTTCCTTTCTCTCTTCGGGTTTCGCTTTCTCCTCTTCAGCTTTTTCTACAGTTTCTTCCTTTTCGCCTTCTTTCTTCGCCTCTTTCTCCTGCTCTTCCTTTTTCTCCCCGGCAGCAGTTCCCTTCTGGCTTTCAATCTCTTCAAGCATGTCGCTTATATCCTCATCTTCCTCCCCGATAATCGCCATCGGCCGGCCCAGCGGAACCGCTTCTCCTTCATCGGCCAATATTTTCAGAACGGTCCCCGCATCGAAGACCTCCACCTCCATAGTGGCCTTGTCGGTCTCCACTTCCGCAATGATATCCCCGCGATCCACCTTGTCACCTTCCTTTACATTCCATTTGGCGATGACCCCCTCCTCCATGGTGTCACTCAACTTCGGCATTTCAATTTTTTCAGCCATAAAATCGTATCCTGTTTATTTTCTTGTATAAATTGATTTAAAGCGTTAAAAATTATCCGTACATTCGGCGCTATTTCCGGTAGGTTACCGTGTTGACGGCATCGATCACCTGGTCGGGGCTGGGCAGCCACTCATCGAACAGGTTTTTGGCGTAGGGTGCCGGAACGTCCGGAAGGGTTACCCGCTGAACAGGGGCATCCAGGTAGTCGAAAGCTTCCCGCTGAATCAGATATCCCACTTCCGCCGCCAGTCCACCAAAGGGATGGGCCTCATCCACGATGACGCATCGATTGGTCTTGCGAATCGATTTCACGATCGTCTCCAGGTCCAGCGGCCGAACTGTGCGGGGATCGATGATCTCCATCTCAACTCCATCCTTTTCCAGCTGCTGGGCGGCCTGGGTGGCAACATGATACATCTTTCCGTGGGCCACCACCGTGACGTCGCTTCCCTCGCGCTTCACCTTGGCTTTGCCGATGGGGATCGTGTAGTCCTCTTCCTCCGGCACCTCACCCTTCAGGTTGTACATCTGTTCGGACTCCATGAAAAGCACCGGATTGTCATCGCGGATAGCCGACTTCAGCAATCCTTTGGCATCGGCCGGCTCGGAGGTATAGATCACTTTGATACCGGGAAAATGGGCATACATCGAGTCGTAGGAAACCGAGTGGGTGGCACTGAGCTGGCCCGCGGATGCGTTCGGACCCCGAAACACGATCGGTATTCCCATCTGCCCGCCAAACATATAGCGCAGCTTGGCTGCGTTATTCAGTATCTGATCGGCTGCCAGCACCGCAAAGTTGAAGGTCATAAACTCGATGATCGGCCGCAGCCCGTTCATCGCCGCTCCCACTCCGATGCCGGCAAATCCCAGCTCGGAAATCGGGGTGTCGATCATCCGCTTGAGGCCATACTTGTCAAGCAGCCCTTCGGTCACTTTGTAGGCACCGTCATATTCGGCTACCTCCTCGCCCATCACAAAAATATTTTCATCGCGCTCCATCTCCTCATCGATGGCAGCACGTATCGCTTCTCTAAATTGTAATTCAGCCATATTAAATGTTGCTCCTGTTAATATTCCAAAATTTGTTGTTGACCCATAAACTGCCGGCCCGAATTTCGGAGGTCATTTATGAAACGGGTAGTCATCCTCCACATAAACATCGGTGTAGAGTTCATCCTTGTCAGGGAAGCTGCTCTCTTCTGCAAATTCAAGCGCTTCATCCATCTCCTGTTCCACCTTTTCCTTGATCTGCTCGATCTTCTCCTCATCGGCCACATCGTTGTCCAGCAGGTATTTTTTGATCCGTTCGATTGGATCCTGCTCCTGGTACTCCTCGATCTCATCCTTGGTCCGGTATTTGGAGGGGTCGGACATGGAGTGTCCGCGGTAGCGGTAGGTCCTGATCTCGATAAACTGCGGCTCCATCGTCTCGCGCACTTCATCGGCGGCCTGCTTCATCTGGTCATAGACCGAAAATACATCCATGCCGTTGATCACGTCGCTTTTGATATCATACGCCTTGGAGCGCTCGTGAATCTCCCCGACCGTATGACGGTGAACAGCCGTACCCATCGCGTATCCGTTGTTCTCCACTGCCAGGATAAAGGGCAAATTCCAGAGCTTGGCCATGTTCAGGGTCTCGTGAAGGGCCCCCTGGTGCACCGCGCCGTCTCCGATGAAGCAAACGCAGAGGCGGTCGTTTTGCTGGTACTTGTTGGCGAAGGCGATACCGGCTCCAACCGGGATATGGGCACCTACAATGGCGAAACCGCCCCACAGGTGCTGATCGGTATTGGCGAAATGCATGGAACCGCCCTTACCCTTGGAACACCCGGTGACCTTGCCGTACAATTCGGCCATCCCCTCTTTTGCAGAGACTCCTCTGACCAGCCCCCAACCGTGATCACGGTATGCCGTGATAATATCATCGTCATCGTTCAGCGCGTAGGCGGTACCTGTGGAAACCGCTTCCTGCCCCATATAGAGATGCAGGAAGCCGCCAAATTTACCCTTCTGATACATCTGGTAGGCGCGTTCCTCGAAGCGCCTCTGGAGAAACATCTCTTCGAACATATCCAGCAGATCCTCCTCGGAAAGGCCCAGCGATTTGTGTTTCTTGCGGGTCGGTTTCGGAAGTTCGGTGCCTCTTACGATCTGCCCGTTGGTTCGGATGCCGGTCCCGGTAGGGGTAAAAGGGGATTCCTTTTCTTTGTTTTGCTCTTTCTCTTTTTCCTCTTTGTTTTTCGCCATAGTAAAATCGGGTTGTTAAAGCTGTTCAGCCGCTTTGCAGTAGCTTTATCGGTTAAAAGATAGAATTAAAAATATAGTTAAAAATTGACAGATTACAGAATCGAACCTCGGTACACCTCTCCGGGAAACTCCCCGATTCGGCAATCGTTGCCGGGATCATCGTTCATCGATCAATGCCGGGACCTGATCCAAGACCTCCTGCAGTTTGTCGGGATAGCGCCCGCCGGCCGTGGCCAAGTGAGGCTGACCGCCTCCGCCGCCGCCCAGTTTTTTACCGAGGGTGCCCACCAGGGAACCGGCTTTCAGATCCTTGTCCCTGATCAGATCCTCAGTGACCGCGGCCACAATATATACCTTCTGCTCCTCGGCATCCCTGGATCCGAGCACGGTTACGGTCGCCTGCTTGCTCTTCTCAAGGGCTTCATAGCCCAGCTGCTTCAGCAGATCCATATCGGCAAATTCAATCTCGCCGGTAACCACCCTGATGCCGTTGGCGGTTTCCTCGGCCTGCTCGATCAACGCACTCAATTGCGAGGAGCTCTGCCGGTGACGCAGCCGCTCCACCTCCTTCTCCAGCCTTTTTCGCTCCTCGATCAGTTGATGTATATCCTTCGCCAGGTTTTCGCTCTGGCCGATCTCCGCTTTTATCGACTCCACCAGCTCCTTCTCATCGCGCAGATAACGGTCGGCGCTCTGTCCGGATACCGCTTCAATGCGCCGGATCCCAGCGGCAGCTGAGGATTCACTGAGAAACCGAAAATAGCCGATCTCACCGGTGGCATCCACATGGGTTCCTCCGCAAAGCTCCACGGAATAATCGTCGTCGAAGGTGATCACCCGCACCTTATCTCCATATTTTTCGCCAAACAGCATCATGGCACCCCGCTGCTTCGCCTCATCGAGCGGCACTTCCCGCTCCTCCTTTTTTGGGATGTTCTCCTGTATCCGGCGGTTCACCATCCGTTCGATCTCATCCAGTTCTTTGCCACTCACCTGTTCATAGTGGGAGAAATCGAACCGCAAGTGATTCGCATCCACCAGGGATCCCTTCTGGGTGACATGATCTCCCAGGATCTCCCGCAAGGCTGCGTGTACCAGGTGGGTGGCGGTATGATGCTTGCGTATCTCCTCGCGACGATCACGGTCTACCATCGCCTGCCAGGTGCCTTCCGGATTCTCGGGAAGATGGTCGACATAATGAACATATCCATCCGGGCCCTGCTGCACATCCAGTACCCGCAGATGCTCCTCCCCGTCGGTCAGGATGCCGGTATCGGCCACCTGCCCTCCGCTCTCGGCATAAAAGGGGGTTCGGTCCAGGACGATCGCTCCCCGGTCACCCTCCCTGCGCAGCTGCTTAATACGGGCTTCGGCCGTCTGCCGGTCATACCCTACGAATTCAAATTGCTTCTCATCAGAAACCGGAACCCAATCGCCCTTCTCCACCCGTTCATCATCAAATTTGCCTGCGGAACGGGCCCGCTCTTTCTGTTTCTTCATAAGCTCGTTAAAGGTGTCGACATCCACTTCCACCCCCCGCTCCCGGGCCATCAGCTGAGTCAGGTCGATGGGAAAACCGTACGTGTCGTGCAACTTGAATGCATCCTCCCCCGATAGCCGGCCGCTGTCGCCGATCATCTCCTCGAACAGCTCGATGCCCTGCCCCAGTGTGTTCAGGAAGCTCTTCTCCTCGGCCCGGATCACATTGACCACATAATCCTGCTGCTTGATAAGCACCGGGAACACCTCTTCAAACTGTTCGGCCAGCACCGGCACCAGCTGGTGAAAGAAGGGCTGTTTGAGATCAAGCTTATCCCACCCATACCGGATGGCGCGCCGCAGAATCCTCCGTATCACATAACCCCTTCCCTCGTTACTGGGAGAGGCTCCATCGGCAATCGCAAAACTGACCGACCGGATGTGATCGGCGATCACCCGCATGGCGATATCGGTCTCCTCTTTGTCCCCGTACTCGATACCGGAGAGCACCTCAATTTTGGAAAGCAGAGGGGTAAAGAGATCGGTATCGTAGTTGGAGCGTTTGTCCTGCAGCACGGCGACGATTCGTTCAAAACCCATGCCGGTGTCGACATGCTGGTCGGGCAGCTTGTCGAGCGAGCCGTCTTTCTGCCGGTTGAACTGGATAAAAACCAGGTTCCAGATCTCCATCACCCGGGGGTCATCCATATTCACCAGGTCGGCCCCCTTCCTCTTCTTTCGATCCTCCTCGGGTCGCATATCGATATGTACCTCCGAACAGGGTCCGCAGGGACCGGTATCGCCCATCTCCCAAAAATTTTCTTTTTTGCCGAATTTCAGAATTCGGTCGGGATCGATACCGGTTTCTGAAGCCCACAGCGCTGCGGCCTCCTCATCGGCCGGCAGCCCATCCTCCTCGTCTCCCCCAAAAACGGTGGCATAGAGGCGGTCAGGATCGAGCTCCCACCGGTCGACCAGCAGCTCCCAGGCCCATCGGATCGCTTCCCTCTTGAAGTAGTCGCCGAACGACCAGTTTCCCAGCATCTCAAAAAGAGTGTGATGGTAGGTATCGTGGCCCACCTCTTCAAGGTCGTTGTGTTTGCCACTGACCCGAATGCACCGCTGTGTATCCGCTGCCCGCTTCCAGACTTCGCCATCATGCTTATAACCGGATTCTTCCCCCAGGAAGATCGGTTTAAACTGGTTCATCCCCGCATTGGTGAAAAGCAGGGTGGGATCATCTTTCGGCACCACCGGTGCGCTGGAAACAATCAGATGCTCCTTCTCCTCAAAAAAATCCAAAAATTCGGCTCGTATCTGTTCGGCACTTTTTACACTCATCTGCGATACTGGCAAAGCGGTTCAATGAATTCGATTATAAGCTTGGAAAAATAGGAAAAATACCTTTCTAACTCATCTTTTAATTGTACTTACATTTGATTCCGTTCAAATAGGATTTTCAACAGAACGCATATCGCTTATATTATTTTCTAAAATCTTGCAACCCTCATCAATCCATATATGATGTCTCCTATTTTCAGATATTTCCTGCGCGGGCTCCTGTTTGTCTTCCCCCTCGGTGCCACCATCTACATCATTCTGATTGCAGCTAACTGGTCGAACAACGTTTTTAACTCGCTGCTATACCGCTGGTTGAATATCGACATTCCCGGATTGGGAATTGTAACCGTTTTTATCGCCGTAACGTTGATCGGGTATCTCTTTTCCACGGCGTTCATCCGCCCGGTAATCAATTTTTTCGAGCGTATCCTCACCCGGGTCCCGATCATCAACATTATCTATACCTCTATCAAGGAACTGACCGAGGCGTTTGTGGGGGAAAAGAAGAAGTTCAACAAGCCGGTGGTGGTCACCTTCTCGGGAACCAACATCAAGCGGATCGGTTTTGTCACCCAAACCGACCTTCGCGAGATGGGGATCGAAGAGCTGGTAGCGGTGTACTGTCCTCACTCCTACAATTTTTCGGGCAATCTCTACCTGGTCCCCAGGGAAGATGTCCAGCCGCTCGATCTCAATTCGACCGATGTGATGAAATATATTGTTTCAGCCGGTGTGACCAAGCTCCCGGAATGGAAAACCTGACTTTGTACCCCCGATCAGATCTACTTCTGCCTCATGAATACCTGGCATCGATGGCGCAAAATACTGGTTGATACGGCCCGCCAGTCGCTGGAGAAGAATATCACCGTTCACAGTGCGGCTATCGCCTTCTACACTATTTTTTCGATCGCCCCCATTCTGCTGATTATCATCGCGCTGACCGGCTTCATCTACGGGCAGACAGAGAGCGTACAGTTCGTCAGGGAATCGCTTGACACCTACCTGGAACCCCGGGTTGCCGAAACGATCTATCGCCAGGTGGAAAACACCTTTCGTTTCTCCTCCAACCTGTTCGCCACCCTCACGGCCCTCATCACCCTGTTGTTCGGCTCCACCGCGGCACTATCCCAGCTTAAATATTCGCTGAATGAGATATGGAATGTGCATGCCGGGGATGTGAACGGCTTCAGGCGGTTCTTCATGACTAAACTCCTCTCCCTCCTGTTGATCCTGGTCATCGCCACGCTCTTTTTGCTTACCATGCTGCTAGAAGCCGGATGGCTCTTTTTCCAGGATTGGATCGGTCCTGCGATCCCCGATTTTGCAGCCTTCCTCCTGACTCCCCTGTCGATGATACCGGGCTTGCTTGTCTCCCTGCTCTTCTTTCTGATCATATTCCGCATCCTCCCCGACATCGAGCTGCCGATTAAAGAGCTGCTGATCGGATCGGCCGTCACCACTCTTCTTTTCACGGCCGGAAAATACCTGGTGGGGCTTTACTTCAGCGCATCCGGTATCGTGGTAACCTACCGTGCGGCGGGAGCCTTCGTGATATTCCTTATCTGGATGTATTACAATGTGCAAACAGTGCTTGCGGGAGCGATCTTTACCCGGGTTTACAGCTCCTACAGGCCCCCGTCAGAGGATCAGTAGACCTCTACAAACGTCCGTGAACCGGGTTTGACATGCCGCCTCATCTCGTCACCATCCCAATCTTTCGGATCCTTGCCCATGATCGGCTCACGAATATCGAGATACTCTGTAAATCCTTTCTGTGCCAGTACCCGGTAGATACCCGATTCCATCCCCTTCAACCCGCAGATATAGATCAGCGTATTCTCCTTCTCGAGCAGCGGATCCAGCAGGTTTGACTCGTCCCAAAGGCTGGTCTGCACATATTTTTTGGATCCATCGGGCTGTCGCTCCTCGCGGGATACATAAGGCAGGTAATGAAAATTGGACTGTTTCTCCTGGAAATTATGGAACAGGTCGGCATAGATCAGGTCGGTTCGGTAGGGACAGCCGAAAATCAGTATCACATCATTTTCAATGTTCATGTCCATCAATTCAAGCACCATCCCGCGGAACGGGGCGATCCCCGTGCCGGTCGCAAAAAACAGGTAGTTAAAGTCGGTCGAATTCTCCGGCAGCAGAAAACGCCTGCCGCTTGGTCCTGTCATCTTCACCATATCACCGGGTTTCAGATCTGCCAGGTAGTTGGAACAGACCCCCAGGTAGAGTTTGTTGTTGTCAAGCTCCTCAATCGTTCGCTTCACTGTGGTTGAGATGAGATGGGGCTTTCCTCCCTCTCCTTTGGTGGGAGAGGAGATGGAATAAAGTCTGAGTTTGTAGGGACGTCCCTTCTCATTCTTCCCCGGCGGCAGAATACCGAAAGCCTGCCCCACCCGGACCCTGTTCTCCAGATCGGTGCCCGAGATATCGAAAGTCATGTGGCGCACAAAGTTGGGGCTGGCCTCCTTGGTGCAGATATAATTTTCTACGACAGGTACCTCAACCGGATCCTTCGGGGTGTAAATATTCAGTTCCACTTCTGGTAACTTAATTTCCGACATGCTGTGAATCGAGATGTATGGAGAGGCTGTTTTCTCGCCGTTAAATGTTCAGAATCAGCTTTGAAGATGTGAAGGATGCCGGTAATTTACAAGTGGGAAAAGTACCGGCGGCAAGCGTTTCCGAAGCCTTTACAGGCCGTGGTTACTGGTTGCTGATGTGATAGCGGATCAACTCCTCAATCTCCGGAGGAGAACCGCGCTCCTCAACCAGTCGCTCCACTTCGGAGGTTCGGACCCCGGTATCCTTCAAGCGGATCAGCTCCTCCATGGTGATATCCTGATATCCGAGGTCGTGCAGATTGCTGGTGTAATAGGCGGTGACATTATGCTGGCGTAGCTGTATCAAATCCTCCACCGACAGTTCATAACCCAGCTCCTTCATCATTGCTGAGAAAGTGGCGGAAACATCGTTTTGGCGAAGGCGGACCAGATCATCCAGCGTAAGATCCGTATATCCCAGATCGCGCATGCGGGAGGTGAACGTGGCGGTAACCCCCTGCTGCCTCAGCTCGATAAGGTCCTCCCGGGAGAGGCCGGTATATCCCATCTCCTCCATCCATTCGCCCATCTCCTGCAGTAGCTCCTCATCGGGTTGGTTGACCCAGGTGACCAGGTCATCAAAAGGATTCAGGACGTTGACGTTGGTTACATTGTACTTGGCCCCTGCATAGAGCAAAAAGGAGATGACAAAGAGGCTGAACAGCAGATACCGGAACCAGCCGCTGCCGGAACCCTTCTTGCGGGAGGATCCCCGGTGCTGAAGATCGGATTTGCCGAAGGTATGCTCTTCAAGCGATTCGAGCTGGTTTTTTAACGTCTTGAACTTTCTGGCCATGGTTCAGATACGGCAGTGGATTGCAATTTACACCTGTGATATCCATACGAATAGTTTAAGGATAAGATGCAAAAATTCCACATATCCGAACGACGGGCTCTTCAGGAAGCAAAATCGAAGGAGCGGTGCAACGCGTGGTAGCTGACCGGTTTCCGCAAAACCCCGGTTAACTCGAAAGGCTCATCTTCGGCCATCTTAAAATAGTCGGTATTGCCGGTGAGATAGATGACCGGTATCTGCATCTGTTTTCGGATCTTTGAAACCGCCTCGATACCATTCATTTTGCCACGCAGCCGTATATCCATCAGTATCAGGTCCGGTTTCTGTTCGATTGCGGCGGTTACCGCTTCCTCACCGGATGACACCTTATCGACCACCTCATGACCCATTTTTCTGATCATCTGTTCGACAGTCATAGCCAGGATGGCTTCATCCTCAACAATCAACACTCTCTTTGTGACCGAATCAGCTTTTTTGGTATCCATGTCTGCAGATTTTATTCCCAATAAATACGATTGCGTGTCTAGATAGAGAGCAGAGCGACCTTTATGTGACAGATCGAGACATTAGAATTACTTAATAAATATATATGTTCATGATTTTTATACACTTATCATACACTGATAAGATGGGAGTCAACGATAAGATTCAACGATTTACAGAGGTATAAACTTTTCCCTCCTGCGGCCTGGAAACGATGCCCTCTTTGGTTTTGAGTTTGACTGGAATGGATTGGGACTTGCCCTCCCGCGTCACCCTGCTGACCATGAAATGCAGATGGGGTCCGGAGGAAAAACCGCTGTTACCCGAATAACCCAAAAGATCCCCCTTTCGCACCTTCTGTCCTGCCTCAACAACCACCCCTCCCTTTTCCAGATGTGCGTATTCTCCCAGGGTTCCGTCAGTATGTTCGATCACTACAAAATTCGCTTTATCCAGATAGCTTCTGTCGGGTCCTCCTTCATCGAAGTTGGAGCTGGTCTGAACGACCACCCCGCTACGAGCCGCCAGCACCGGGGTACCGATCGGCATCACAAAATCGATCGCATATTGTGCCCTGCCCTTGTGGCTGAACGACCCATCCGGTCCCTGCCCCAAGCGAAACGATTCGCCACTCTCAAACGGAAGGCCGTAAATGTATTGATCGTTGTGTTCCGCATGAATATCTCCGAAGAACCAGGAGTAGTTGGTGGAGATCCTGACCCCTTTCTCTTCATCCTTGATGAACAATCGAACTGCCCGGCTGCGGGAGCTTGCCTTGTAAACATGGGTGGCGGGGAGCCGACCGGAGGCACGGTAATTTTCACCGCTTACATCCAGGGTAAGCGTGATTGTATATGGATTCCGGTTGTGCACGTAGATATCCACAAAGTTTCCCTCCTGTTTGGTGATAACTTTCACCTTGTCATCCCGGTTCTCCTGGGCAAGACTGCTGGAGAATAAAAAGATGAACAGCAGCCCGGCCGACACCGTGAAACGGAGGAATCCTTTGCATCTAGATCGCTGTGTTGCCATGGGTTGTATAGCCGTTTTGTCTATTTTACCAATTGAATATTATCAAAAATATAGTATAAAAACGTGCTTAACTTGCAGAATAAAATTTGCCAAACCGGGATATATCAATTCTGGATGAAGTACATATCGATGTCGCCCTTCCCATCGGCGCGGATCTTGCCGCGGTATTCACATTCATATTCATCCTTGATCAGCTCATGGGTGGAGGCGGAAATATTGACTTTGCCCTCCTCGCCGGCCATCTCCATTTTGCTGGCCAGTATCACCGTATCGCCCCAGAGATCGTAGGTGAATTTGCGTTTGCCCACCACCCCTGCGATCACACTGCCGGTGTGAAGTCCGATCCGAATCTCCCATTTGATCGATGAGCGGTTGTTGCGATCCTCGATATACTGCAGTATTTCACGGGCTGCCTGAACACATTTGAGGGCGTGGTTTTTCTGTTCCCGGGGAATTCCGCCGGCCGCCATATAGGCATCCCCGATGGTCTTAATTTTTTCCAACCCATTTCGATCGATAATCGCGTCGAACTGCTGGAAAATCTCATTTAGCTCATTGACCAGCCGGGCAGCGGGCAAAGTCGCCGCTACCGCAGAAAAATCCTTGAAATCGGTGAACATGATGGTCGCTTCCTCAAAGCGCCGTGGCGTGGTCGTGCCCTTCTCCTTCAGTTCGGTGGCCACCTCGCGGGGCAGAATATTATAAAGCAGTCCTTCTGATTTTCCTTTTTCCTTCTTCAACTCCTGGGTCCGGTTGTCCACCAGCTTTTCCAGTATCTCGTTCGATTCCTCCAGCTCCTTTTTCTTTTTCCGTTCCCGCTCGATGCGGAACTGTA
>JAWVYR010000025.1:0-16012 GCA_033722635.1 Balneolaceae bacterium
AAATGCACTCCGGTCTTCTTCGGTTCCGCGCTGAACAACTTCGGCCTGGACGTTTTCCTTAACTACTTCTCCGAACTAGCAAGCCCCCCGCAACCCTATGAAGATGAGAAAGGCAAGGAGCGTCCGCTGACTAATGAATTTTCCGGCTTTGTGTTCAAGCTGCAGGCCAACATGAATCCCGACCACCGCGACTGCGCGGCCTTCGTCCGAATCACCTCCGGAAAGTTTGAACGGGGCCAGGAGGTGGTGCATGCCGAAAGCGGAAAGAAGATCAAGATGTCGACGCCGCACACCCTGATGGGGGATGAGCGCCACATCCTGGAGGAGGCGTATCCCGGGGATATCGTATCCCTGTTCAATCCCGGATCCTTCCGGATCGGCACCACGATATACAGCGACGATCCGGTACGGTTCAATGTCATCCCTCTTTTCACTCCCGAGCATTTCATGCGGGTCAGTACCAAGGATCCTTTTAAACGCAAGCAGCTGCGCCAGGGACTCAAGCAGCTCGCAGAAGAGGGGGTTGTCCATGTCTTTGAGGTGCCCCAGGGCGTGGGCAACGAACTGCTGCTCGGCACCGTCGGGGCGCTGCAGTTCGAGGTGGTAAAGCACCGTATGTCGACCGAATATGGGGTTGAGCTCAACATGAATACCGTTTCCTATAATGCGGCACGCTGGCTGCCTGATGATCCCGAGGTATTCGAAAAATTGAAAAGCAGCTATTCGACGCACGTCACCGAAGATATGGAGGGCAACCCCATCGTGCTGTTCGACAGCACTTACGCGCTGAACCAGGGCATTGAAAAGGTGGGCGAGGAGAATCTGTATAAGTTCAAGCAGAGCCGGTAGTGAGATCTGCTATTTTGCTGGGGATACTTTGATTACAGTTACAGTGTTGAATGTTGTTATGAAACCTATAGCAGTTTAGAGTACCGCTATACTCAACTACCCCCATTAGCATCCAGATCCGCATTGCAGAACTGCTGTAGATCGGGTATGGATCCGTCAAACAGGTTGGCAAAAAAATCGGTCGTTTCAACCGTATAGTACATCAGGCATTCCTCTACATCGCAATGTTTGCCGTGGGCTTCATCCTGGTGATCCTGCTGCATGGGCGAACCGTTGTTCACCAGCCCCAGATTGTGGCCGAACTCGTGATTAAAGACGATCGCCTCCATCTTGTAACGGGGCGGCTGTCCGGTTCCACCGCTGTTGTTGTGGATCGTTTCACCGAAAAATCCCATGGAGGTATTGTAATAGGCGATACCCAATACATTCTGGGTGTTGTATTCTCCATCTACTATGATCAGGTAGGCCCACAGCGTATCACTCTGCGCGTCGGTGTAGTGATCGCGGTGCTGTTCCTCAAGCGAAATGATATCCGAGGCGGAGTAGGCATTCTGTCCGCCGCCGGGGATCGATGTGGGCAAGCCGATGTTGATCGTTGTCTTGTTCAAATGACGCTGGAGAAATGATTCAAGTGAATCCAGGGCCTGCTGATCCGGTTCGTATCCCGCCATGTAATCGATCTCCACGCTTAGAATGGGAAATTGCTGTCCGCTCAGAAAGGCATGGGCCGAGTCGCCGGCTGCAGTTTTGCTGTTAAAAGAGGGGTTCATATTCTGATCCGGCCCGGTGGATGTATCTGAACAGCCATAGATGATCAGGGCCAAAGAGAGCAGTAATAGGTAGAAACCGCTTTTTCTCCAGGTAAACATACTATACAGTTTGTGATATTTAAGTTTTATATTGCTCTATGCATTTGATAGGCAAGCTTTTAAAGAATGTTCCGATCTTTTCACTCAGGTATAATTGTCCGGATATTCCTGAAATTATTTTTTCGGAGCATCGGACAGGGAATGCACCATAATACCTGCTTCTATGGCGCTGAAAATAGTTGAAGCCGATTACAGTGATGAACAGCATGCAGAGGATATTCTGTTCCTGACCGACCAGTATGCAAGAGACGAAATGGGACTTGGAGAAACCCTACCTAACTACACCAAGTTCAACCTGGTCAAGGAGCTGAAAAAGATGCCCGTCGCGATTTCATTTTTGGCTTACAAGGAGGGTAGAGCCGTAGGTCTGGCTCACTGCTTTATCAGTCTCTCCACCTTCCAGGCACGCAGGATGATCACAATCCAGGATCTGGCGGTGTTGCCCGAGGAAAGGGGCGAGGGCATCGGCTTTGAGATCTTGACAGCGGTTGAGAGCAAAGCAAGGGAACTGAACTGCTGTAAAATCATTTTAGAAGTACGGCAGGACAACCCTGCCCGAAAGCTGTATAAGCGATTTGGTTTCGAAAAAAGCAGTCCGCCGATGATACATATGTCAAAGGATATATACTGAGTATCACCGGGAGGATGGATTTACAGATCATTTTTTAATTCTCTCCTTCAATATCCTTAAATTGGAGCGCTCTCTGAGGAGAGCTGCGGACAGAACAAAAACGTTTATCAGAGAAATGAAAAACCAGATCATACGGCCCGATGGTTAATTCAGGAGCTGGCTGAGCAGTGTTGATTTATAAACGAACAGATCATTAACGACTATAAATATTATTGAGCTATGGCACATGAATTTGATGTTTGTGTAATTGGATCCGGCCCCGGTGGCTATGTTGCTGCCATCCGTGCGGCCCAACTGGGTTTTAACACGGCGATTGTGGAAAAACGGCATTTGGGGGGTGTCTGCCTGAATATCGGATGTATTCCAACCAAGGCCCTGCTGCGATCCGCTGAGGTCTATGAAAACATTGAACATGCGGGAGACTACGGGGTAAATGTGGATGGATTTTCCGCTGATTTCGGCGGTATCATCCAGCGAAGCAGGAATGTGGCCGACAAGATGAGCAAGGGTGTTCAGTTTCTGATGAAGGCCAACAAAATCGAGGTTTTCAACGGGAAGGGAGTGTTTGAATCCGACGATCAGATCAAGGTGATTAATGAGGAGGATCAATCCCTGGAGCAGATAAACGCAAAACATTTTATAATCGCTACAGGAGCCCGCCCGCGCGAGCTGCCCAATATCCCGATAGATGGAGAGGCGGTCATTGATTATGAGCGTGCGATGAAGCTGGAAGTGCAGCCTGATAAAATAGTGGTGATCGGTGCGGGGGCGATCGGCGTTGAATTTGCCTATTTCTACAACACCATCGGTACCGAGGTTACGTTGGTGGAAGTGCAGGATTCGGTGGTGCCGCTTGAGGACAAGGATATCGGCAAGGAGCTGGGTAAAATATTCAAGAAAAAGGGGATCAATGTGATGACCAGCAGTACCGTCGAAAATGTTGAAAAGACTGACGGCGGGGTTGAAGTTACCATCAGCGACAAGAATGATGAGGAACAAACCGTCACAGCAGATGTTGTACTGTCGGCCGTAGGCGTGGTGGGTAATACCGAGGATATGGGGCTCGACGAGATCGGGGTGAAACATGACAAGGGATCGATTGAAGTGGACCGGGAGACCTACCGGACCAGCGTCGATGGGATCTATGCGATCGGAGATGTGGCCGGTGCACCCTGGCTGGCGCACAAAGCGTCGCATGAAGGCATCGTCTGTGTAGAGAAGCTGGCGGGTGAAGAGACCCTGCCTGTCGATTACAACAACATCCCGGCATGTACCTATTGCGAACCCCAGATCGCATCCGTGGGCCTTACCGAGCAGCAGGCCAGGGACGAGGATTTTGATATCATGGTAGGCAAGTTTCCCTTCTCCGCCAGCGGCAAAGCCACAGCATACGGGCATGAAGAAGGATTCGTAAAGGTTGTTTTCGATAAAAAGTATGGAGAATGGCTTGGCTGCCACATGATCGGTGCCAATGTAACCGAGCTGATTGCCGAGGCGGTGGCAGCACGGGCTTTGGAAACCACCGGACATGAGATTATTCACAGCCAGCACCCGCATCCCACCCTCTCCGAAGCCGTGATGGAAGCGGTCGCGGAAGCGTACAATGTGGGCGTTCACCTGGGAACACAGCCTAAAGAGCAGTAGCGCGTGTAAATACAGGTTGCTTTAAAGCCGGCGGATCGATACGGGCATCGCCACGCTGCGAAATTTGTTGCGTGTGTGATTCGTTATACCGTTACCCCGGTAACGGAAGCCTGGAACGCCAACAACCGTTTAGATGAATACAGTTGAACTATATGATCTCGGCACGGGTCCCTACCAGGAGGTATGGGATCTGCAGGCGGCTGTCCAGCAGCGGCTGATCGATGAGAAGCTGAGGCGTCACAAAGATGAGCAGTATAACCCTTCCTCCATACCCAACGATGTGCTCCTGCTGGTGGAGCATCCGCATGTCTATACACTGGGCAAAAGCGGTGATTCGAGTCATCTGTTAAAGGGACTGAAGGAGCTGGCTGATATTGATGCGGAATTTATCGAGATCGACCGTGGAGGCGATATCACCTATCACGGTCCCGGTCAGATCGTGGGATATCCGATTCTCGACCTGGATCGCTATTTTACCGATATACACAAATACCTTCGTTGCCTGGAAGAAATCTTTATCCGCACCTGTGGGGATTACGGTCTTGATGCACAACGCATTGAAGGATTGACCGGCGTTTGGGTGGGCGATAAAAAGATCTGTGCTCTTGGGATTAAGTGTTCACGCTGGATCACTATGCATGGGTTTGCCTTCAACGTGAACACCGACCTGTCCTATTTTAACCATATCGTGCCCTGTGGCATCACCGATAAGGAGGTGACCAGCCTGGAGAACCTGTTGGGAAGGCGTGTGGATCCCGATGAGGTCAAGAAGCGGGTAATTCACCATTTTGAAAATGTATTTGAGGTGAATGTTGTTGGAAATAGGTCGCTTCCTGAACTGGAAGCACAATTTTCGTATCTTATAAATTCTGGACAGGAAAAACCGTCCGGCGCATAACATGCTGAAGAAATAGTATGATCAAAGAGCTCAACGTAGTAGATAAGACTGATACCAAGAAACGGCGCCCCGACTGGCTTCGCGTGAAACTGCCGACCGGCAAGAATTTCAAAGAGGTAGCGAATACCATCCAGGAGCACTCGCTTAATACGGTTTGTGCCGAGGCGCGGTGCCCCAACGTTGGGGAGTGCTGGGGCAACGGTACGGCAACCTTCATGATCCTGGGAGATGTCTGTACCCGCTCCTGTTCATTCTGTGCCGTCAAGACTGGTCGACCGCCTGAAGAGCTGGACTGGGATGAACCCCGTCGGGTTACTGATGCCGCCAGCAAGATGGGATTGAAGCATGTGGTGATCACTTCGGTAAACCGCGATGAACGGGAGGATGGTGGGGCTCCGATTTTTGCCGAATGTCATCGGCTACTGCGACAGGAAATTCCCGGGGTAACCATCGAGTCGCTTATTCCGGACTTCCGTGGCGTATGGGATGCACTTCAGATCGTTATCGACACGCCTCCCGACGTACTCAGCCATAACCTTGAAACGGTGCCACGGCTTTACCGAACGGTGCGTCCCCAGGCAAAATATGAGCGTTCCCTCGAACTGCTGCAGCGTTGCAAGGAACAGGGGCTTCGAACCAAGTCGGGCATCATGGTCGGCCTGGGAGAGCGGCCGGATGAGGTGGTAGAGTTGATGAAGCATTGTGTCGATCACAGGGTGGATGTGCTAACGATCGGCCAATATATGCAGCCAACCAAACTGCATCATCCAGTGGAGGAGTGGGTCCATCCCGACCAGTTTGAGGAATATAAAAGGATTGGGGAGGAGCTGGGCCTGGAGCATGTAGAGAGCGGTCCGTTGGTACGGTCTTCCTACCACGCCGAACGGCATGTATAGGGATTTTTGTAAGGAGTCATCCTGTTTTTTCATACATTGCTGCCGGCAGTTATGAGTAACATAAATAAGTAGCTTTAAAGCCTATGATATCTCTGTTGGTCGTTATCGCGATTAGCTATCTGCTTGGATCCATTCCGAGTTCGATATGGGTGGGTAAGCTGGTGAAAAATGTGGATATCAGGAACTTTGGCAGCGGCAATGCCGGGGCGACGAATACTTTTAGATTGCTGGGCTGGAAACCCGGTGTCGCGGTGTTGGCGATCGATTTTTTTAAAGGTTTTGCCAGTTCATATTGGGTCAGCCAGCTCGCCTATCAGATAGGAAGCGGACCGGTAAGCGTTATTCCAAACTGGGAGATGGACGCATTTCTAATGATTCTCTGCGGCGTGGTGGCGGTGGTAGGACATATGTACCCGGTTTTCGCCCGTTTCGACGGCGGCAAGGGAATGGCCACCGCCGCAGGCATGCTTACGGGCATCGAACCGATATCGGTGGGTATTGCAGCCGCTGTCTTTGTGGCGGTAATGCTGGCAAGCCATTATGTATCGCTGGCATCGATCACGGCTGCTTTCATCTATCCGTTGATGCTGGTATTGCTTCGCTACTATTTCGGTTGGGATATCGATGGGAGCATCCTGATCTTCGGAGCTATTCTCGGTCTTGGCATCATTGTCAAACATCACGGCAATATCAAGCGGCTCATCAAGGGTACGGAGAACCGGGTGAGTTCATTCAAGCCGGCCAAAGGGTGGCTCAACAAGGAAGGCAAACCGCAACAGCAACAAACCGCATCGTGAGAAAAGTATCGATTATAGGCGCCGGCAGTTTTGGTACGGCCCTCTCGATTGTGCTTTCTCGTGCCGGCAATGAGGTGCAGCTTTGGGCGCGGGAACAGGAAGTGGCCTACGGCATCAATACGCAGCATCAGAATCCCAACTATCTCACCGACGTCATACTGCCCGATTCCGTAGAGTGTTTTACCGATCTTGAGGAGTGCCTTGACCGGCGCGATATGGTGGTTTTTGCCACACCTTCCCACGTGATGCGGGAGGTTGCTGAACGGGTGAAGCCCTTTTTATCAGGGGAGGAGATGATCGTGAGTGTAGCCAAGGGTATCGAGAACGATACCTTCATGACGATGTCCCAGGTGTTAGACCAGGTATTGGAAGGTACGATTATTGAAGATCATATCGGGGTGCTTTCTGGACCCAGCCATGCCGAGGAGGTCGGCAAATTCAGACCCACAACCGTGGTTTCCACCTCCTATTCCAAGCGGACAGCCAAGATTATCCAGGAGACCTTCATGACCCCGATGTTCAGGATCTATCTCAACTACGATATCATCGGGGTGGAGATCGGGGCATCGGTCAAAAACATCATGGCAATAGCAGCCGGGATCGTGGATGGGGCGGAACTGGGCGACAACGCCAAGGCGGCACTGATAACACGGGGGCTGCATGAAATGAAGCGGCTGGGAATGAAACTTGGAGCTTCGCAGGATACCTTCTCGGGGCTGGCCGGTATCGGCGACCTGGTGGTAACCTGTACCAGTGAACACAGCCGAAACCGATATGTCGGATTTCACATCGGTAAGGGGATGACCCTGGATGAGGTTATCTCGGGAATGAAAATGGTGGCCGAGGGAGTCAAAACCACAAAATCGGTGTATGAATGGAGTAACAAGCTGAAGATCGAGATGCCCATTACCGAAGCCGTATACCGGGTACTATTTGAAGATGAGGAGCCCAAGGATATCCTGTATGATCTGATGACCCGGAATCCCAAGGAGGAAATACGGATCTGATGCAAACGGCAGCCCTCCTGGAGGGTTAATTTTATCTGCGGACTTAATAAATCTTTCTTAGTTTACGTTAAAGGATCTAATTTGAAAAAATAGAACGGCTATGAATTTCAATGGATCGAGTGCAGTGCACCTCTCTGAGATGGATTACCTGGATGTCAAGAATCTGGCGCAGACCGGCGAAGGCAAGTTCCTGGAATTCAAGCGCACTATCCCCTCGGCCGTAAAGATTGCCCGGGAGATCGCTGCATTTGCCAATACCAGCGGAGGCACCCTTCTGATTGGTGTCAATGACGATAAAACACTGGTGGGGGTAAAGGGGTATCACGAGGAGGAGTTTTTGCTGAGCAAGGCTGCCGCGGAACTGTGCGAGCCGGCCGCCGAGATTACCATCGAGGTTGTGCATTTCGGTGAACGCGACCTGTTGGTTATAAGGGTGCTTGAGGCCCGGAAGAAACCGGTCTTCGTAAAGGAGAAAAAGGGCGCGATCGTCTACGTGAGGGATGAAGACCGCAACCGCGTAGCCAGTGAAGAGATGGTGCAGGTGATGCGAAACAAAACCACGGGAACCGAGGTGACCTTTGAGTATGGTCCCAGGGAGCAGAAACTTTTTCGCTATTTGAATGAGTACGGCGAGATCACTGTTGAAAAGTTTGCCCACTTGGTGGATCTGAACACCGCAGAGGCCTCCGCGATCCTGGTAAACCTGGTAAGTGCGGGAATCCTGAATCTTTTTACCAAAGACAATATTGATTATTTTACCTTTTCAAAGAACTGTGAATCCTGAACGGTCCAAATTAAACCATGCCAGCTAAAAAAGAAGAAAATCTGGACGACGTGATTGCCGATCTCATCGACAGCGATGAAGAGGATCGGCAGCAGAGTGGAAGTACGTCGGATATCCTAAAGGAGGAGCATTCCGCGTCTGCGGGAGAGGGGGCCGAACTACAGTTGACTCCCCGGGCGGCCAAACAGATTCGCAGGATCAGGGCGGAAGAGGAGCTCTCGGATGAGCTTTACCTGCGGGTCGCGGTGGAGGGCGGAGGATGCTCCGGCCTCAGCTACAAGCTGGGATTTGATAACCGAACCCCGGAAGATCAACTGTTCGAAAGTCAAGATGTGGAAATTCTGGTCGACCGCCGTCACCTGATCTACCTGGAGGGCATCACCGTCGACTACCCTGATGGGCTGGATGCACGCGGCTTTACCTTCAACAATCCCAACGCCAGCGAATCCTGTGGGTGCGGGGCTTCCTTTGCAGTGTGACTGACCGCCCATTGCTTACCTGGAAAAGCGTTCTGTAATCAGGCGGACACCCCTTTTGAAGGTAAAATAGAACCACATCCATTCGACAAACACCCGGAAACGGTTCCGGAAGCCGATCAAAAAGAAGATGTGGACCAGCGACCAGAGCAGCCAGGCGAAAAAACCGCTGAATTTCATTCCCCGTATCTCGGCTATCGCCTTAGCCCGGCCGATCGTAGCCATCGTCCCCTTGTCGACATACCGGAAGGGTGTGCGATTCTCCGGCGGGTTTGTCCGGTACAGCAGGTTTCCCACATACTTACCCTGCTGAATCGCGACGGGTGCCAGGGCGGGAAGCGGCTGGCCGTCGGCATCCTCAACATGGGCGGCATCCCCGATCACAAAAATGTTGGAATGGCCGGAGATGCTCAGATCCTCTTCGACGATCACCCTGCCCATCCTGTCCTGCTCCGTTTCCAGCGAATCCAGCAGCGGGGAGGCGGCCACTCCTGCCGCCCAGATAATGTTGGGCGTTTCGATGGTGCCCTCTTTGAACGATACCCTGCCCTCTCCGATATCCGTCACGGGTGTATTGAGCAGCACGCGTACGCCCATATCCTCCAGGGTTTCACGGGCCTTTTCCGACAGGGAATCGGGGTAACCGTTCAGGATGCGAGGAGCCGCCTCCACTAGGAAGATACGGGTTTCATTGCGGCTGAAGGTGGTGAAATCGCGCATCATGTTACGTTTGGCGATTTCAGCTATTGCCCCGGCCATCTCTACCCCGGTGGGACCGCCGCCGATGACTACGAAGGTCAGGTAGGGCTCCCGAAGTTTTGGGTCCTCCAGTTTTTCCGCCTCCTCCAGCGACAACAGGATGCGCTCTCGAATCTGAAGGGCATCGGCGATCGATTTCAATCCGGGGGCGTGTTGCTCCCACTGGTCGTTGCCGAAATAGTTGTATTGCGCGCCGGGCGCCATGATCAGATAGTCGAAGGGAATGGTAGCACCGTCGTCTAGGTGGACAAGGTTTTCCTTTTTGTCGATCTTCACCACGTCGCCGAGCAGCACCCTGAAATTGGGATGTTTGCCCAGTATGGCTCGTATGGGCAGCGCGATGTCGCCCGGCGAGAGGGCGGCCGTAGCTACCTGATAGAGCAGCGGCTGGAACAGGTGATGATTGGTGCGATCGATAAGGGTCAGTTCAACCCGGCCTTTGCACAGTTTTTTGGCAGCGTTGATTCCCCCGAAGCCCCCACCGATGATCACCACACGTGTTTCTCTGTCGGACATAGCAGTGTTAGCTTTTTAGGGAGGCAAACTAAGGAATTGGATGCTTTAGTTCATTTTTGCTTTGGCTTCGATCAGAATTTTTTCGATCTCCTCTTTGCCGATCTGATAATGTTTGTTGCAGTAGTGGCAAACCAGCTCTTGCCCTTCGTCAGAGATTTCTTTCAGTTCGCTGTAGCTCAGCATGCCGAGGGCGCCCAGAAATCGGTCGCGGGTACAGCGGCAGAAAAAATCGACCGGCTGGCGGTCAAGTTCTCTCACGCTAAGAGGGGCCATCACCTTTTTCATTATATCGTCGATATATAGGCCTTTCATAAAAAGTTTGTAAATCGGGCGGTATTCACGCAGTTTGTTCTGAATCTCCTCAATTTTACCCTCCGGGGCGTTCGGCAGACGTTGTATCAACAGTCCGCCGGCTTCACTGACTTCTCCCTCCTCGTCGATGCCGACATCCAGCAGGAAGGCCGACGGCACCTGTTCCGATTGCACCATGTAGAATGCCAGGTCGTCGGTGATGTTCCCTTTGACCAGTTGGATAGTGCTCCGACGGGGTTCTGCCTCATTGTAGAGCATTTTGGAAAAGGTGAGCAATCCCAGGCCCAAGCCGTCGCCGATGTGGGTTTCGCTGTCGGCATAATCCAGTTCCACATGGGGATGCTGTACATAGCCGCGCATCTCACCAACCCGGTTGGCTTCTGCCAGAAGCATTCCCACCGGTCCGTCGCCTTCAATACGAAGCTGAACGCGCTCCTCCCCCTTGAGTTCGGAGGCCAGGAGCATGGTGCCGGTCATGGCGCGGCCGAGCAGTACCGTATTGAGGAGGGACAGGTGGTGATTCTTTTTGGCCGTCTTCACCACATCGGTGGTTTTCACCACCGAGATCTTGAAATGGCGGTCGGCGGTAATCCCCTTGATCAGTCGGTCTTTCTGTTCAAATCTCTTCCTGGAAAGCATAGCTGTCTGTCGTTTGGCTTTATTTCAAAATCTAACAAATATTCTAACAAAAAAGGCGATCCGTTTATTGGACCGCCTTCGAACACAACGGGAAAAGAGCTATCCGCGATCCCGCATATACATCTCTCCGATATGTCCGGAGAACTGGCTTTTTGAGGTATAGATGTTATGAATCTTGCCCACTTTTTTGATACGTTCCTCGGCCAGAATATTGGATGCTATGTGGGATGGGGTATTGTTGTCGTCGGAATAGTTCAGGATATCCAGGATGGTATCATAGATGCGGGAAGCTTTGTCGTGCGCTCTGGTTTCATTATATCCTTCGAGCTCGCTGGCCACATTGATCAGTCCGCCGGCATTGATCACGTAGTCAGGGGCATAGATGAGTCCTTTTTTCATCAGCATGCGGCCGTGTTCATCCTCCTCATCCAGCACATTGTTGGCTCCGCCCGCGATAATATCGCACTTGAACGTGTCGATCGTGTCGTCATTGACCACTCCGCCTAGGGCGCAGGGACTGAAGATATCGACATCCAGCCCGTAAATCTCATCGGGATCTACCACTTCTCCCCCTACCTTTTCTGCCAGGTTGTCGGCCTTTTCCTCATAGATGTCGCTGATATAGAGTTCCACATCCTCCTTGCTCAGGTGTTCGGCCAGGTGGGAACTGACATGGCCGGCTCCCTGAATCGCAACCCTTTTGCCCCGGAGCGAATCGCTGCCGTATGCTTTCTTGGCACAGGCCTTCATACCCATATACACCCCGTATGCCGTTACGGGAGAAGGGTCGCCGCTTCCTCCGAGCGCTTTGGGTATACCGGTAACATATTTGGTCTCGGTGTGAACCCATTCCATATCCTGCACATCGATGCCTACATCCTCGGCGGTAATGTAGCGGCCGCCCAGACTGTCGACATAGCGGCCGAAAGCCCTGAACAAAAATTCGTTTTTGTCGGTATGAGGGTCTCCGATAATGACCGCCTTGCCGCCCCCGAGATTCAAGCCAGATATGGCCGCTTTGTAGGTCATACCCCTTGAGAGCCGCAGTACATCTTTCAACGCTTCCTGCTCCGTTTCATACGGCCACATTCGCACGCCCCCAAGAGCAGGGCCGAGGGTGGTGTCATGAATGGCGATGATTGATTTCAAGCCGATTTCCGGGTTCGAACAGATTGCAATCTGCTCGTGCTCATAGGATTGCAATTGACTGAACAAGGGAAAATCGGGATCGGTCTCTTGAGCCGTATTTTTTGTCAGGGTCGTTGAGTCCATGATACTTTTATTAAGAGTTAAACATTATGCTGTTGCAGCATTTCATTGCTGCTGGATTTAAGTCGGTGTTCCCGGTATCGAACAACAACCCAAATCTACACTCTACAGTATCTTCAGCCATTTCCACTGTCAATACCGTTCTCGTAACGCGCTGCGCCTCTCTGATTTTTATGTCAGTAAAGCTGACATAGATAAGATCTAAATCGAACTTTGTAGAGCATAATTTAATGAATTTGGCCGAGTTTTGACAGCTAGCTTTACAACGTTTAATCGGAGTAGAAAGCCTATATTTAACAGGAAGTTAGAGAAAATTTAAAAAATGGCTATTTATGGTTAATGACTTTTATAAGCGAAATTGTATTTTATAAATGTAATAATACAATAAGAAAGAAGCGGCCACTGCTGATATGAGGATCCGCTTTCTGGTAATTAACTATCCTGCCTGATCCGCGGGTAGTTTGTTTGACAAAAAAAACAAACATACCGAACTATGTCTTTTCACTGGGTTTACGCCGAACCGGAAAGCGAGGAGACTATATCTACTTTACAGGAAGAGCTTGGCATTCCGAGAAAGATCGCCATTTTACTTGAACAAAGAGGTGTAGATTCCTTCGATAAAGCGAAAACGTTTTTCAGGCCCGGCCTCGAGCAGCTTTACGATCCATTCCTGATGCAGGATATGCATCCTGCGAGCGAGCGACTGGCAAAAGCCGTCAGGAACCGTGAAAAGGTGCTTGTGTATGGCGACTACGACGTCGACGGCACCACCGCAACTTCGATGCTCTATACCTTTCTGAGCGATTTCGGTGTCGAGGTCGATTTCTATATACCTGACCGTTTCAAGGAGGGATATGGGATAAATGCGGAGGGGGTGGAATACGCCTCCCAGATCGATGCTTCCCTGATCGTTTCGGTGGATTGCGGCATCACGGCCGTGGATGAGACCCGGCTGGCCGGAGAAAGCGGTATCGATGTGATCATCTGTGACCACCATAACGTGGGCAGCGAGCTGCCCGATGCGGTGGCGGTACTCGATCCGAAACGGAGCGACTGCTCCTATCCCTTCGACGGACTCTCGGGAGCCGGTGTCGGTTTTAAGCTGCTTCAGGGGACACTGAAAAAGCTGGGGCTGAACTATGATGAAGCGTTCAAGTTTCTGGACCTGGTAGCTATCTCCATAGCCTCGGATATCGTACCGATGGTCGATGAAAACAGGATCCTGATGCGTGAAGGGTTGAAGATGATCAACCGTGAGCCGAGGATCGGCGTGAAAGCGTTGATGGACCTGATCCACCTGCAGCCGGGATCGATCTCCACCAGCAATATCGTATTTTCGATCGGGCCGCGGATCAATGCAGCCGGACGGATGGGAGACGCTTCGAAGGCGGTACGGCTGATGATATCCGAGACGGAAGCGGAAGCCCGGGCTAGGGCCCACGAACTGGAGTCGATCAATATCAAGCGGAGGAACCAGGACAGCAAAACGCTGGAGGAGGCGATCAGCAAGATCGACAGCGATTTCAATCTGGATAACACCGCCTCCATGGTACTGCATGATCCTGAATGGCACCTGGGGGTGATCGGTATTGTGGCTTCGCGGCTGGTCGATACCTACTACCGTCCGGCCATCATGCTGAGTACGGTCGACGGGGTGCTGAAGGGCTCGGCGCGCAGTATCAAAGGCTTCAATATCTATGACGCCCTGAAGGAATGTGAAGATCTGCTCGAGCAGTTCGGCGGGCATGAATATGCAGCCGGTCTGACGATCAAAAAGGGAAACCTCGAGGAGTTCAGGGAGCGGATCAACCATATCGCCTCGGGTCGATTAACCACCGACGACATGGAACCCGAGCTGGAGATCTCCAGTGAGCTCGAGCTCAATGAAGTGGATAAGCAATTTTGGAAACTGCTCAGCCAGTTTGAACCGTTCGGTCCGGAGAATATGCGCCCCACCTTTGCCTCCCATGATGTGAAGATCGAGGGGATTCCGACTATCGTCGGTCAGGGGCACCTGAAGATGAAAGTATCCCAGGATGGATCGGGAGTGTTCGATGCGATCGGATTCAACATGCACGAGTATCTCCCGATGCTCCGCAACGCCACCGACGATTCCCTGAGTATCGCCTACGCGCTGGAGGAAAATAACTGGAATGGCAGAAGGACCCTTCAGCTTCGCCTTCGCGACCTTAAACTTCAGTGATCAGAGAGAAGAAAAGCTCAATACCTTCTTTCTATAAAGCGCAAAACATTTTATATTGCGCAACTCTGAATGAGGGACTGTAGCTCAGTCGGTAGAGCACATGACTGAAAATCATGGTGTCGGCGGTTCGATTCCGCCCGGTCCCACGTACCATCTTCAAGCCGTGACTTAATTGATTAAGTCACGGCTTTTTATATGCCTCCTTCACTGATTCATTTTTAAAAAAGAGGAGCGGCTGCTCCCCGTCCATAAAAATATGCAATTCAAACGCAGGCGTCGGGCCGGTTTTAAAAAAATCGCCTATTGCTAATATTAGAATTTTTTAATATAATGGATTAAGGTTTTTTAATATTTGAAAAAATCCTGCTTGAGGGTGTTTATTCGGCATTTTTAAGTGAGCGATACTTTACAATAATTAAACAGACGGCTATGGGAAAAGATATTCCTAAAAAGGTACTTATCGTGGAAGATGACCTCTTACTTTCCCTGGTTGAGGAACGGATCATCGAAAAAATGGGCTATGCCGTTGTTGACACGGTAACCACGGCCGAGGAGGCGGTCGAGCAGAACCGGAAGCTGCGTCCCGACCTGATTTTGATGGACATTATTCTGCAGGGCGAGATGGATGGTATCGATGCGATGGAGGAGATCAGGAAGGAATCGGATGTGCCGGTGATCTACCTGTCAGGAAACTCCGACCGGTACAACTATGAACGGGCCCGGAAAACCGACTTTACCGATTATCTGGTCAAACCGATCACCGGCCCTGACCTGGTAGAACCCTTTCGGAAAGCTTTTGATGATGAGGTTGAAAATCGGGACGATAAAAAGTTTTACTCTTCAAATAACGGCATGCAGTTTAACAAATCTGCATAAAGCCAATCATTTGAGGTTTACCAAAATCCTCCCGGTTTGGTCGCCGCGGAGGATTTTTTTTATTTCAGCTTCAAGCTCCTCCAGGCTGCATTCATCGGCAAGCCGATCCAGTATCTCCGGTTTCCAGTCGGTTGCCAGCAGGCTCCATATTTCCTTACGCAGCGACATCGGGCAATGTGCCGAATCGATACCCATCAGGCTGACGCCGCGCAGGATAAACGGATAGATGCTGGTATGGAGCTCATGCCCCAGGATATTTCCGCAACAGGCTACCGTACCGTTGTGACGGGTCTGTCGTATAGCGGTATCAAGCATGATTCCTCCCACCGTGTCCAGGACCCCGGCCCAGCGCCCCGATAGCAACGGTTTGCCCGAATCATCCTGAACCTCATCACGGCCGATGATTTTCTCCGCTCCGAGATCCTCCAGATACTTTTTTTGTTCCGATTTGCCGGTGGCGGCAGCCACCCGGTAGCCGATTTTGTTCAGGATGGCGATGCCCAGGCTCGCCACCCCGCCGGTGGCGCCGGTCACCAATACCTCGCCGTCACCCGGCTCGGTATCGTTGTGCAGGAGCTTGTAGATAC
>JAWVYR010000026.1:0-15952 GCA_033722635.1 Balneolaceae bacterium
TCATTTCAGGGGAGTTGAAAAATCTATCGTTTGAGGGCCAGCCCGGATCCGTGGTAGGATCGAAAAAAAGTGACCCCACCAGGACTCGAACCTGGATTTAGGGCTTAGGAGGCCCTCGTTCTATCCACTTGAACTATAGGGTCGTCGGTATCGGCTGTTGATAACGTTCGAAAATAAAAAATCAGATCGTACTTTAGAACCGCAGATAGTGAAAAATGAATCGAATACTCTTTTGTTAGGTTTCTAATACATTAGGGGGGTAACTTATTTAGATCTGCAATTCTTAAATAGGTCGGGAAGCTATTAGCGGAATAACGGAATTCCCAATTCCTTATTCCCTTTCGTAACTTCACCCCTTCAGATCAGTACAATACTCCCGGTATGATCGATTTTTAAATCCAATTAAATCAGCCATGATAAACGGCTTCAAGGTGGGGATCAACCTGTTCCTGCTCCTCATGATCGTGTATGCAGCCTCTGCCCAGAAAACCATTCGCGGTACGATCACCGATGCGGAGTCGGGGGAAACATTACCCTCAGCCAACATCTCCATCCAGGATGCCTACCGCGGAACCATCAGCAACCGGGATGGTAACTACCGGTTGTCCATCCCCGATTCACTGCTGCCGGCCACCCTGGTGGTACGCTATCTGGGTTATCAGACCCGGAAGCGAACGATTACCCGGGGATCGGATCCGGTGCAACATTTCCGCCTGGAACCGGCCACCCTGCAGATGGAGGAGATCACCATCACCGGCGAGGATCCCGCGGTGCGTATCATGCGGGAGGTGATCCGGAGAAAACAGCAGTGGCGCAAGAAACTGGACAGCTACATCGCCGAAGCCTATACCCGCCAGACGCTATCCAATGATACCGCCATCGTGGCGATAACAGAGAGCGTCTCCCGGGTATACTGGGGCAGGGAGAAAGGGCATCGCGAAGTGCTGCTCTCCAGAAAGCAGACCGCCAACATCGAAGCCAGCAACAATTTTGCAGGGGTCAGCTATCTGCCCAACTTTTACGATGACAATGTGGAGATCGCCGGGTTCAACCTGGTAGGAGTGACCCATCCGGAGGCGCTAAAATTCTATCAGTTTGAGCTGGTCGACCGGAAAAGCATCGACGACCGGATGGTGTATGAAATAGCGGTGCAGCCGGACCGTGCTCTTCAGCCGCTTTTCAAGGGAACCATCCATGTACTCGACGAGGAATACGCACTGTTGGATGTCAGTCTGCAGCCGAATGATGTGGTGAAGTTTCCACCTCCGATCAAGGCGTTCGAAATCGATTATGAGCAGCAATTCAACAACTTCGGCAGGGAGTTCTGGCTGCCTGTGGATATGCGGATCGATGGCGATATCAAGGTGGCGATGATCGGTCTGGATTTTCCACTGATCCGCTTCCGGCAGCTCTCCCAGATCACCAGCTACCGGGTAAATGAGCCGTTGCCTGATTCCCTCTATCGTCGCGGTGATCAGTTCTCAGTGGATACGACGCTTACACGGAGGGATTCCCTGCTTGTCCGGTCTATTGAAACGGTTCCCCTGTCCAACCGGGAGGAGCAGGCCTATGCCACGCTCGACAGTACCGCTACCCTGGAGAAAGCGTTTAAGCCCAGCGGCTTCCTGGCCCGGTTTGTTGATGATGAGGAAGAGAATGGAGGATCCGGTTTGAATCTCAGAGAAAAGGTGCCCGGCGAACTGAAACCCGCCGTAAAGTTCAACCGGGTCGACGCCCTGTTTGCCGGATTGAACTACCGTATCGATCTGAACAAGCGGCTGGAACTACAGGGCTCACTGGGATACAGCACCGGTTATGATCGGTTCAGTTATGGAATCGGCGCAACGATCGGGGTGGTTCAAAAGGGAAAGCTGAAAAGTGACCTGCGGTTAGCGTATCTTGCCGAGACCGCGGCTTCCTACCGCTCCCGCATCTATTCCACCGGCATGAGCACCGTGACCAATCTCCTGGGAGAACCCAACTACTTCGATTATTTCAGATCGGAGGGTTTTCGGATATCCAATGGATATCGAATCATCAATACAGAATGGTCTGGACGATTCGGGTTCAACAGCCGAGACCATCGATCGCTGGATGTCGCCACCGCCTACGACCTGCTTGGACGCGATAACATCCCGAGAGTCAATCCTGCCGTGGATGAAGGGCGACTAAACTCGGTGGATATTACGCTGGGATATAATCTGGATGAAAGCTATTCCTTCGGCGTGACGGAGTTTAAACAGATTCGGCTCGAACTGGAAACCGCACAGCCAGGTTTGGGCAGTGATTTTGAATTCACCAGGTACCACGCCGTGATGCAATGGAGTTTCGAGACCTTCTACCGGCGCCGGCTTCTGCCCAATACCCTGGATCTTGCGATTACCGGTGGCACCTACAGCGGTGACCTGCCACAGCAAAAACTGGGCATCATCGACGGGGCCCTAGGAATATTCAGTCCATTCGGCACGCTCAAGACCATTCGCAACCGGCCTTACCAGGGCGAAGACTACTGGATGATCGCTGCCGAACACAATTTTCGGACCGTACCGTTTGAACTGCTGGGTTTAAACGGGTTGGCCGACCGCAACCTGGGGTTGATCCTGTTTGGGGCTGTAGGTCAAACCCGGGTTTCCGATTCCCGGGAACAGCGTCTGCTGGCCGATCAGGGATACCGCTTCCGGGAGACGAACGGGACCCATCTGGAAGCCGGCCTATCGCTGAACGGATTGCTGGGATTGTTCCGGGTCGATTTTGCAGCCCGTCTTGACCAGCCTGCCTTCCTGGTGAACCTGGGAGTGGCACGAATATTCTGACAAGCGAATGGATTTGCCAAGTAAATAACCCGACCGACCACACAACATCCCCCACCCTGACAGTAGTCAGGGCACCCCCTTTTAAGGGGGATCAGCGTTTGGATGGGTGGATGAAATAAAAAAAGGCGGACCGTTTCGGGTCCGCCTCTTGAATATAGTTGAATGTATATTCTATCTCATCGGTGAGTACTGGAGCGTGCTGATCGGATGCGATTCAGCCCGGCGGTTCTTGCGGCAACCCAACTCAGGGGTATCCTTGTAGCAGGGAACCGGGGCTTTACCCAGGCCTCTGGATTCGATCCGGTCTGCAGCAATACCGTTTTTGGTATAGAAATCAACGACCGATGTGGCACGACGCTTACTCAGACGCAGGTTGTACTGGTCGGTACCGATGTGGTCGGTATAGGCGTCGACCCGCACCCGGAACTTGGGAGCGTTCATCAATTTCTTCACATTTTCAGAGAGTGTAGCTGCGGCAGCTTCATCAATATTGGATCTGTCGAAATCAAAATTGATGGTGCCGAGGCTTCCTTCCTCTAACCATGCGGGATCTGAAGCATCATTGGGATTGGTACCCATTTCGATCTCTTGGCTGTCGTTGAAGCCATCACCGTCGGTGTCGGCTTTGGTTGGATCGGTGCCATGGTCGTTGATTTCCGCACCGTCGTCCAGTCCGTCGCCGTCGGTGTCAGCTTCCAATGGATTGGTCCGATGGGTGTTGATCTCCGCACCGTCACTCAGTCCGTCACCGTCGGTGTCTTCATTGAGCGGATCGGTTTGGTGAGAATGAACCTCGCCTCCGTCAAGCAGCCCGTCGCCGTCGGTGTCTTCGTTGAGTGGGTCGGTATTGTATTCATTGACCTCTTCACCGTCGGTGAGTCCGTCGCCGTCGGTGTCGGCATTATTGGGATCGGTTCCAAGCTCCGCCTCTTCCGCATCGGTTAGGCCGTCACCATCGGTATCGACCGGCTGTTGCTCCTGAGCCGGCTCCTGTGTTGCACAGCCGTATTGCAACGTCATACCACCGAAAAGCAAGAAAGATACTATTAAAAGATTTAGTACTCGTTTCATTTTTTGATTACTCCTGTGATTTGGGTTTTAGTAAATATTCAAAGGTTAAAATCTTCCTATTTCCAACGCCCTGTTTTCAAAATGTCAAGTAAAATAAAGATACTGTGATTCTCTTACAAAAATGCATTAGAATTAGCAATATCTTCAAAATACCTTTATATTTTCCGTTCTAAATCAAGGGGCTATAGCTCAGCTGGCTAGAGCGCTTGCATGGCATGCAAGAGGTCCGGGGTTCGAATCCCCGTAGCTCCACAACCCCCTACTTTCACATTAATTCAACTCTTAGTATCTTGAAACTGATTCGGGAGTAAAAAGTTCCGGAATCATCGTATTTATGCATCTCGTGCCGGTTTAGAGTTTAGAAAATTCTAAACTTATGTTTTGAAAAAAGTTAGTATACTTTAATACCATAATAATAAGTGGCTCAGACGGCATGATTAGGCATAAAAAAAGCATATTGAGAGCTGTGCTGGCGTTTTTTGTATTGCTATTCATTCTTTATACACCCGCCAGATCGCAGAATCCGGATATTACCATCGATTTGAACCTTTCTCCTTCCCTTAACAGGGCCCAGGTTTTAACCATCCCGAGCATCGGCAATATCACCGGCGGAAAAGGTAGGAAACTGTTCGATTTTATCATCAGAAACAACACCAACAATCAACAGCCGGACCTGTATTTGACCATCGCCTTCAGCTCCGACAAGCATGGTCTTATAGCAGAATTTTTTCAGGCTCAGGAAACACCATTTGAACTGAAACCGCGCCAGACCATTGTGGCAAACAACAAGCAGCTGAAGGGTGGATTGCCGCAGATTCCCAACGGGCTCAAGTTTTCGGGGGGATTGACGGATGATGGACAGGAATTTATCAACGAGCTGGAGGGAGCCCTCAAGCTGCCGCAGGATCTTTATACCATCAAGGTTTCGCTGTACCAAAACGCTAACAGCCGCAACGGCGGCACATTTATCGATGAAGTGATCAGAACCTTCGGTGGCAATTTGGTTGAAGAGATAACCGATCTTTATCTTGCTCAACCCTCCGACGAGGAGATTCTAAGAGATAACCTTCCGCTTTTTAAATGGGAGGGAGCATTCAACTTCGATTATCGGCTGATTGTCGTTGAAGCCAGCAATCGCGATTCACCCGAGTCACTTATCCAGTCGGCGCTCAGCTCCGAGCCTTTCCTGGTACGTGGATCATCCGGCAGCGGCACGCTTCTGGAGAACGAGGCATTGGATGCAATTGTCAAGAACACCACTTTTAAATATCCCCCGAACGGAGTGCAGAGCCTGAAGGAAGGGGCCAAATACTACTGGCAGGTATTCGCACTGCAGGAGACGATCGACGGTACCGAGCTGAACCCCTCCGAAATTTGGAGCTTTACCGTTGCCTCCGGCAAGGCGGTAAACGGCGGAGAGGAGTTGCATGCGGCCCTTCGAAGGATATTGGGGGAAGAGCGGTATAACGAATTGATGAATCAAGGTTTTCAACTATTCTCCATCACCCAGAATGGCGTGACCTACAACGGCGCCCAGGCACTGCAGAAAGTGGTGGAATTTGAGGAGAAATTGAACAGCGGTGAAATAACCGTTGAAGGTAATTAAGGGAGGCATTATGATGAATTTGAAAAAGCTTCAAAAGACCTTAGTATTGGCATTGGCTGGCGTTCTCAGCCTGGGATGGGTATCCGCGGAAGTTTACAACTACCTCAATCCCGATCGGCCATTGGCCTACGTTCGACGGTTTCGGCCCGATGTACGCCTGCTTCCCAAAAATATCATGGCCGACCGCGGGGAGCCGCTCTTCAACGGTGACACACTGCGCACCGACAACCGGGGCTATGCAGCGGTCCAATTCATGGATAAAAGTTATGCGAAAGTGAAACCCAAGTCTGAACTGATTGTCAGGGGCGATGTCAAAAACACCAATAGCATTACCACCAATATCGTGCTTAAGGGTGGAGAGATCCTGCTTGAGATCACGGAGCGCCGTGCGGGCAACGAGTTTGAAGTGACCACCTCAACGGCTGTTGCATCGGTGAAAGGGACTAAGTTCGGAGTCCAGGAAAACAGCAGTTATTTCTGGGTGGAAGAGGGGCTTGTGGACCTGCAATCAAGAGCCACCGGCAACACGGTTCAACTTGCTGCGATGATGTTCGGGCAAATCAATGCCGACAACACGATCACTACCGGCGAGATCACCCGTGAGCAGCTCCTTCAGCTGAACGAAGATTATGAAAGCCTCAACAAAAGCGTCACTGATCCCAAGATCATCAAGTTCAGGTTCCGCGACAAAGATGGTGAATGGCGGGAGATCGAACTTAAATATTATGAAAATTAGGCGTACAGTTTTATACTTGGTTGCCTGATTATTTACTTGAGCCCGGAAAATGCCAAACACGTTTTATGCAGAAAATTTTCACCGTTTCCCTGGCAGCGGTTCTTGCTGTGTTAACAACCATACCGGTTTTTGCTCAAATTTCGTATACCGTACAGCATCAGCCGCCTACGGCCGTTGAGAGAGGCGAACCGCAGACCTTTGATTTTACCGTTCCGGGAATACGGGTTGATGAAGTGGAAGAAGCCTTTCTGTACTATCGAATGGGCGGCGATTTCTCCTATCGCCAGGAACGCGCTGATCTGAACCAAGACCGGTTTTCGGTCGAGATCGATATTCCCGAACGGGGTGCGGGCCTGTTCGAATACTATTTCGTAGTGGATCTGTTTGATGGCCGGCAGATCACATATCCCGACAATTACGCCCTGACCGAGGAACCGGTGCGGGTTGAAGTGGTTGAACCGAGAGATAAAAAACCTCCTGCGCAGGCAACGGTGGGGCAAATCGAATATACGATCCTTTCCCCCGAACCCGGAACCGGCCTGCCGAAGGATGATGCCCTTATCGCCCTCACACTTTTTTATGAGGAAGAGAGTATCGACACGACCAACTACCCGTTTATGCTGTTGCTCGACGATCAGGATATAACCGATCAGGCAAAAGCGGGCAACTATTTCTTCTCCTATGCACCTGAGACGATCCAACCCGGAAATCACCGGGTGACCCTTCTGCTCAAACAGGGTGAGGGCCAACAGGAAATTGTGAGCTGGGAGTTTACCGTATTCGACCCGGATGCCCCGGCAGATTCCCCCGTAGCACCGGACAATCCGCTCTACAGATGGATACCACAGGGCAGGGCAGAGCTGACCGTGCGGAATCAGGTGATTGCCGGTGAAACCAATGATGTGATCCGTGGGAATATACAGTTCAGCGGCAGCCGGGGGAATGTGCGGTATTCAGGGTATGGTTTGCTTTCCACCCAAGAATCAAGCAGGCTGCAGCCGCAGAACCGTTACAATGCAGAGTTCTTTGTGGGAGACTGGCTGGAGCTGGAGGCCGGCCATGTCTACCCGACCATGAACAGCATGACGATTTCGGGGCGCAGGATACTCGGGGTAAATGCACTCACCTACATCCCAAACACCCCTCTGAATGTACAGCTTATGTTCGGGCAGATGAGCCGGAGCATCACCAACCGGTATACCAACATCCAGCCGGAGGTTCAGATGTTCGGCGGCGATCCGGTGGACACCACCTACACCATCGGCTTCCGGGAGGATGGCGCCGGCACCTATAAACGTAAGATCGCCGGCGGACGAATCGGATTTGAAAAAGGCCGGGATATCGACGTGGGCCTGAGTTTTCTTAGAATCCAGGATGATACCACCTCTATCAGCGTGGTTTCCGATTTTAATGATGTGCTGAGTGGCCAACCTCAGCTGGCTGACGGGCTGAATCAGCAACATATCGACAATTTGACCAACAACCCCGAGAAGCTGACGGTCGACGGAAATCCGGTACCCAAAGGCAACTTCATAACCTCGCTGGATTATGCCCTGAATCTCAAAGATGAACGCATTCAGATCCGCGGAGAGGGAGGGATGAGTCTTTTTAACGAAAACATCACCGGGGGGATCCTCACCAACGACAACGACCTTGGAGTGGTGTTGCCCGAGAGCACCGCAAACCTGATCGACTGGCTCTCCTGGCTGGTGATCATCAATGAAAACATGAATGTACTCCCGTTCCGGTTCGAGGTAGAGGGGGATACCACCTTCGCCCGTACCATCATCCCACCGGGGATCCTTGCCACCCAGAACTCCGTCAACCTCAACTATTTCGACCACAACGCGCAGATCCAGTACCGATGGGTCGGTCCAAACTACGTTTCACTGGGCAATTCCACAATCCGAAGAGATGTACGGGGTTTCACACTGACCGACCGGTTCCGGGTCCTTGACAATCGACTCTATATCAATATTACGCTGGAGAGGCTGCGCGATAACCTGACAAATAACAGGGAATCCACCACCGGCACCTTCACCTATCGCAGCAATTTCAGCTGGTATCCGGTCCGGGAATCGCTGCCTAGAGTCAGCCTGGGATTGATGTATCGGAAACGTGATAATGACATTTCCCTGACCAATCCGTTTGTTGCTCCAGAGCTGGAGGATGCTGCGGTACAAAATTATGAGATCATCGATGGCACTCCTTCCCTGACAGCAAGTCCCCGGTTTAACAACACCTATCAGATTCACACTTCACTGTCGAAGGAATTTGAACTGCTGGATCTTGACCATGAGGCCACCTTCAATTTTTCCCACTTGAGCACCAATGACAGGGTTTTTGCTTTCGGCGATACCCGCAATAACAATCTGGGCTTTTCCATCACCAGCTACCTCGATAACATACCGTTGAATACCAATCTCAGCGTCAGCTACAACAGCACGGAAACACTGAGCGGCAATTCGGAGTCGGATATCTTCGGCATAAACCTGGGGGGCTCGCTTTTTCTGCTGGATGAAAAACTGAATCTGAATGCCAATCTGGCCTTTACCCGGAACAATTTCGAATCAGGAAATATCGTGATCAACGAGAACGGAACCCCGAACGACACCTCCGATGATTTTTTTGCTCCGGAGACCGACGGATCGGGAAATCGGGTTATCACAAGAACGCAATCCAACCTTTACATTTTGAGAGGGGGTGCTCGTTATAATATCACCAATCATCACTCTGTTATTCTTGATTTGAATTTTACCAATGTAAGAGAGAGATTGGGAGATATAGATCCTTCAAACGACCGAATCTTGCTGGCGCGCTATATTTACCGTTTGTAAAACCTATGTCATTTTCAGATATAAAAACAGCGAAAGACTGGTGGCTGCTATTTATTATGGTAGCTGTGATCTATATTGCCTCGTTGTTTATATCCTATACCGATCCATTTCGCATTATCGAGCTGAATATCTACGATCAGCTGTTTGAAATCAGGGGGAATATCGATGTACACAGCTCGCCCATCGTCATCGTGGATATCAGCGAACAGGCCGATGAGGAAATTCCGGAGAAATACCCCTGGCCCACCTGGTATTACGCCAAGCTGATAGAAAACCTGAATAAGGCCGGAGCCAAGGCGATAGGAATCGATGTGATTTTTGACAAACGCGATAATTATGATCCGGCCAATGATACCGTCTTTGCAAATGCCCTCGAAAAATATGGCAATGTGGTGCTTGCCGGCAAATTTGATGTACAGCGAACCTACAAGGGCGGGGGCACCAGCACCGAGGAGCGAAGGCTGGTGGAACCGCTGGAGGTGTTAAGGGAAGCCAACCCCAATCCCTACGGGTTGGTCCAGGTGGTCAAAGACCGCGATGATGAGATCAGGCGTTATCTGCTTACACTGGAATACCGGAATGAAACCTACTATTCGCTTGGACTTGAGCTGCTCAAAGTGTATAACGGGTGGGAAAAAGTGCTGACCAGGGATATGGAAGAGTATTTTCAATTCGGCACCTATACCATTCCGAAGTACAGTTCCAATACCATGAACATCAACTACTTCGGCGAGCCCAGGCGTTTTCCCTACCACTCCTTCGACACGGTTATCGACGACTCCACGGTGCTGCTGAAATCCGAGGACCCCGACTTCCAGTGGAATCTGTTCAGCGATCCGGTGGACGGGCTGCTCCATACCGATGTTTTCCGCGGCAAGATTGTGCTGATCGGGGCCACCATGCCCGAACTGCAGGACTTCCATGCCACCCCGTTTGCCGGCCAGGGCAGCAGGCCGGGGGTCGAAACCCATGCCCATGCACTGCAGACAGTACTCAGCGGGCAGTATATCCGGCATGCCAGCCTCTGGGTCAACCTGATCCTGCTGCTGATTTTTACGATCCTGGCCGTCACCATGACAAAGTATGCCGGAGCGATCTGGGGCTTTGCCCTCTACTTCCTGGAGGCGCTCATCGTGATCGGCCTTGTAATGATGGAATTTTTGGTATTTAAATATGTGATCGACTTCAGCGGGCCGATGCTTGCCGTTACCTTCGGGTACCTGAGCACATTGAGTTACGATTACTTCCTGGAACAGCGGGAGAAGCGCCGGATCAGGGAGATGTTTTCCTCCTATGTGTCACCGCAGCTGGTCGACCGCATGATCGAATCGGGCCAGCAGCCGCAGCTGGGCGGGGACGAAGTGAATATCACCGCATTCTTCAGCGATATCGAGTCGTTCACCGTGTTCTCGGAACATATGGAACCGGAATCGCTGGTGGAACTGATCAACGAATACCTCACAGCTATGACCGATATCATTACCGAGGAAGGCGGCACGCTGGACAAATATATCGGGGATGCAATTGTGGCCTTTTTCGGAGCCCCCTTCAAGCAGGAGGATCATGCCTACCGGGCCTGCCTGGTTTCGCAGTTGATGCAGCAGCGCCTCGAAGAGCTGCGGCAACACTGGAAATCGCAGGGCGATCGACTACCCAAGGGGGTACAGCATATGAGGAACCGGATCGGTATCAATACCGGCAAGATGATTATCGGCAACATGGGATCCGCCCGACGCTTCAACTATACTATTATGGGAGATAATGTGAATCTCGCCTCCCGGTGTGAGAGCGGTGCTAAGAACTACGGGGTGTACTCAATGGTAACGGAAGCCACCAAGAAAGAGGCGGAAAAATACAGCGATCGCTGTGTATTTCGTTACCTCGACCGCATCGTGGTGGTCGGACGTTCCGAACCGGTCAACATCTATGAAATTGCAGGCTTGAAAGAGCAGATGGATGAGGATGAATATCGGTGTATTGAGCTGTTTGAGAAAGGAATCGATGCCTACCTGCAGCAGGATTGGGATCGGGCGACAGAGCTGTTCGACAAGTCATCAGAGCTCGAATGGAATAAACCTGATGAGATCGAATTCGTGACCACCAACCCTTCACTGGTATACCTCAAACGATGCCGGAAGATGGCCGCTGATCCCCCCGACAAGGAGTGGGACGGCGTATATGTAATGGAAACCAAATAGCCGGTTTTCGCACCGGATCGGACAATAAATGTCGACCCGATTCAGTTTGTAATTGCATCGGGAGAAACCGTATATTTATCATCTTCGAGGGTAGGCCCTGTACAGCCAGCTCCCTCTGAACTCCGTCAGGACCGGGAGGTAGCAGCGGTAGGAGGTCGTAGCGGCGTGATGCAGGTAGTCTACCCTCTTCTTATTTTTTAGCCAATCGCTGTTTAGTCCACACCTACATTTTCTTTTCGATATCCCCGGCGATATGTTCCGCATGGATGCGGGTGTTTTCTATAAACAGGCTGCTGGTATCCATGCCGCCGCAGACCACACCGGCCACATAGATGCCCTTGCGGTTCGTTTCAAGGGTATCCTCATCGTATACCGGCATCTTCTTCTCATCTTTGGTCAGCTCAATGCCGAACTTTTTCATCAGGTTGAAGTTGGGCCGGTAGCCCGTCATCGCCAGCACAAAATCGTTTCTGATAGTCTTTTCCCCGTCAGGAGTGCTCAATATGACATCGTCGGGACGTATTTCTTTGACCTCGGTGTTGAAGTAGGCCTCGATCGACCCTTCCTTGATGCGGTTTTCGATATCGGGCTTCACCCAGTATTTTATCGAATCCTTGAGGTCGTCATCCCGTACGGCCATGGTGACGTTCGCACCGGTCCGGTAGGTCTCCAGGGCGGCGTCCACAGCGGAATTGCCGCCCCCCACCACCAGTAGATTTTGCCAGGCGTAAGGGTGGGCCTCATCATAATAATGCGACACTTTCTCCAGCTCCTCACCGGGAATATTCATCTTTTTGGGAATATCGTAAAATCCGGTGGCTACAATCACTTTATCGGCCGGATAACTGTCTTTATCCGTTACAACGCTGAAACTGCCGTCGGTTCCCTCGATATCCACAACCTCTTCATACAGCTGTACCGGGAGTTCATAGTGTTCGGCCACTCTGCGATAATATTCGAGGGCCTCACTGCGCGTGGGCTTGTCGCCGTGCGAGATGAAAGGGATCTCCCCGATCTCCAACCGCTCCGAGGTGGAAAAGAAGGTCATGTTTTTAGGATAGTTGTATAAGGAATTTACCAGGCAGCCCCGCTCGATGATCCGGATTGGAATCTCCCGCTTTTTCAGGGCGATGGCGGTAGCCAGGCTGATCGGGCCTGCCCCGACGATGATAACCATGCTATGGATGCGATTTTTAAATTGATCTATTGGTGAAACAGGTAACTAATCATCAAAAATGCGCTTGAAAAAGTTCAATATGGTTCGATTCAGCCATCCCTGCGGCCGGCTCCAGAATCCCACATGACCGCCTTCACGGGTGATGATGTGATGGAGGAAACGGTTTTTATTCACAATATCGGATGGCATGGCATCCACCGGGCAGATCGGATCATCTACACTGTGAATGAGCAGCGTCGGCCTATCGACAGCGGGAAGAAACTGCGCAGATGAGCAGCGGGCGTAGTACTCCTCAGCATCAGTAAATCCGTGTACCGGCGCGGTTACCTGGTCATCGAATTCATACAGGGTGGATCCTGTAAACTCGGGCATATCTGGATAGACGCTTTTCTTTTTCTCCAGTTTTTTTCTCAGGGAGCGGAGGAAATACTCTTCATATACCCTGTTGAAGCCCTCTGACAGTTTCAACGAGCCGAGCTTGAGGTCGTAGGGCGAGGAGATCGCCACAGCCGCATCTGCGGGATGTTCCTGTCCCTTCTCGCCGAGCGATTTTATCAATGCGTTAGCTCCCAATGAGAATCCCGCAGCACCGATGGCACGGCCGGGATACCGCTCGCGAATCCATCTGAATACGAGGGTATAATCACCGGTTTCTCCGGAATGGTAAAAGCGGCGGCGACGGTTCATCCGGCTCCCACAACCCCGAAAGTTCACCGCTACCACGGTATACCCGGCGGACTGAAGCGATTCCGCCAGCTCCACGACATAGTACCGTTCGGTGGACCCTTCCAGCCCGTGAAACAGGGCGATCACCGGCTTCCCCGGGTCACCCTCGATCAGGTCCACCTCCAGGACATCATCGTCGGGGGTGGAGATCATGATCCGCTCCTGGTAGGGTTTGCCTGCGAATGTAAAGAGGGAACGGCCGACAGTATGGAAGTGCCCGTTCAGGCACCAGGGGGCCGGCTCAAAGGACGGGATATATGGCAGGTCTGTCTGCAAGTATTTATCGGCTGCTAGATATACGCGTGGATAGGAGTATAATCTCTCTTTTCTATTTCCTCAAATATTCATTAAGCTTTCTGAATTACACACCGGAATCGGAAATTTTGAATCGTATATTCATGTCTTCCAAACAAAGGTTTGAACATACACCGCGAGCCAACCGGGGGGATGAAGAGCGAACAGTTGCCGCCTCCCGGGCCAGGATGAACGAGATGGTGATGCCCAACGATACCAATCCCCTTGGCAAGCTGATGGGCGGACGGCTGCTGCAGTGGATGGATATCTGCTCGGCCATTTCGGCCCAGCGCCACAGCAACCGCAATGTGGTAACGGTGGCGGTCGACAGCGTGGAGTTCAGAAGCGCCATCGCACTTGGTGAACTGGTGGTGATCGAGGGGGAGGTCACCCGCACCTTCACAACCTCGATGGAGGTAGCGATGCAGGCGTGGGCCGAAAACCTGCGCACCGGCGAGCGGCGGCTCTGTACCACATCGTTCTACACTTTCGTGGCAGTGGATGAAGGTGGAGAGCCGGTGGAGGTCCCCGAAATCATACCGCAAACCGAATTTGAGATAGAGCGATATGAACAGGCCAGCGACCGGCGGCAGATGCGGCTGAAAGTCTCCAAACAGACCGAGGAGGCGCACAAGAAGAGTAAGAAGGAATAGGGCTCGAGTCGGAATAGCAGATTAGCCCTATTTCACCAGCAGCAGTTTGATCGTCTGCATTTCGGTGCCGGTGTTCATGCGTGCAAAGTAGAGTCCGCTGCCGAGGTTGGAGCCGTCAAAGGTAAAGATATGGGTACGGGCATCCAGCCGGCCATCTACCAGCGTAGCCACTTGCCGGCCGAGTATATCATAAACCTTTATGCTTACATCCGAGGGTTCGGCGAGATCCACTCGCAGGCGGGTGACCGGATTGAAGGGGTTCGGGTAGTTTTGAAACAGGCGGGTGGTTGCCGGTGGCTGCTCTGCGAGCGCCAGCCCGGTTTCGGATACTTCAAACAGATTTCGGTTGCGTGCGGCGGTAATCTGGTCGCGAAGCTCCGCCAGATCATCGCCGAAAGCATAGACAAATCCTGCCGTTACGGTTGCGTTGGTATTCAGGGTGAAGGGGCCGGAGGCAACCACGGCGGAGACATCGTTGTTTGAAGCGGCCGTCTTCTCAAGGCCCGCTTTCAGGGATATGCTCTTTTCGCTGTCGGTAAATCCGTCAAAGATGCCAAAATCCACCGAATCGGAACCGCTGGCCAGGGGATTTTCTATTGCCAGGGCGCTGGAGATCGGTCCCAGGTGAGCCACTGCCACCATCGGGAGCGTACTGGCGGGATCCTCATCAAAAAGATAGAGGATGCTGTCGGCAGCACTCCAGGCCACACTGTTGTTGAACGCGTCATCGCCGATATCCCAGTCATTGAAGAGTCCCAGGTAGAGATTGTTCAGCGGAAGGAACGAGGAGGGATTGGTGATATCATATTTTAGAAATACCACATTTCGAATCTCGGGATCATTGATAGCGAAAGCGGTCAGGTTGATGGTTCCGAACTGTAGGGTGTTCTCATTCCCGAAGGTAAAGCTTGCGGAACCTTCCAGGTTGGCCAGCTCCCCTTCGCTGTTCAATCGAAAAATCTCCACCGGTTGAAAATCCCTCGATACATTGCCGCCGCTGGTCCGGACAGCGTCAAAAACCTTGTCGTTGGTTTCCAGGATCAGTCCACCTTCAAAAAGGAGGTTTTCCAGCTCAGTAAAGGTACCGTTGTTGAACCGTCGCGGTACAAAACCCACCCCGCCTCGATTGCTCAGCGGATCGGTAAAGCCGATCGTACCATCGGAACCGACCGACATCATCGCCCCGTTTTCCGCCAGGGTTTCATAGAGGATATCGTCATATTCGATGATGTTGAAATCGGCGTAGTTGACGGTGTTGTCATCAAAATTAATTTTGAAGACGGGCACCTCCTTCGGGTCGAACGATTCAGTGATCCGCATCGAAAAGGTGATCGTGCGCTGCTCACCGGTGGCCATTGCCCCGATCGACCGCCGGGTATTCTGTATGGAGATGCCGCTTGCCCCGATCGATTCGAGCGATAGGGTCAGGTCGCTGGTGGAAGCGCCGAAGTTTTCAAGGTGCAATTCCAGAGAGCCATCTTCATTCAGTCCCAGTTTCTCTCCATCATTGTTGATGAAGGAGCGCGATGTGATGCGGATGCCCGGCAGAATGCGATCGACAGCCGCAAAGGCATTGACCTTGCCGGTTCCCAGCTTGTTGCGCAGCTCGTTTGCATTGCTGAAATCAACGCTGCTGGCCGATGCCCGAATCTGCGAGGCGATTCGCTGGGGGGTCCAGCTTGGATTCAACGATTTGATGAGACCGGCCAATCCGGAAACAACCGGTGTTGACATCGAGGTGCCGGTTTTCGGTTCGATACGGTCGGAAAATACGGTGCTCTCAATCGATGTACCGGTGGCCAACACATCGAGTGTAAATCCGAAGTTGGAGTAGGAGGCCA
>JAWVYR010000027.1:0-15511 GCA_033722635.1 Balneolaceae bacterium
GATCAAACTCTCCATGGTAATAAAACACCATAAAAAGTAAGTTCGAATCCCCGACCCAACAGGACCGGTCTCCCGATCCCATCGACTTGGCTCGCACTATGCGATAGACTATATCTTCTTCAGTATTTAAAAGAACAAAAAACATCGCTGCCCCCGAATTGGTGACAGACTCAAAAGGTAAAACTAAATCTCGTTCTTTCCCAATAAAAAGGTTAAGAAAAAAATCTTCTCAACCGTGTCATGAGATCCTTGTCGAAGAGCGGCGAAATGATAAGCATTTAGATCTCCGCTTTCAAAAGTATTACGTGAAAAACTTCCCTTTTGCTACAGATAATTGTAACGGCTGATACGCGGAATAATTATGTATCAATCCTCGCTTTTTTCACTTTCTTCCTGCTCCTCAGCGGCATCGGCTTTTACCTCTTCCTGCTTCTCGCCGGCTTCTTTGCCGGTATCTTTTTTCTTGCTCTTGCTTTCGGATGAGGTAGGCTTGTTGCTCTTGCCCGCACGCCGGGTTTTCTTCTTCTTGCCCCGGTCGGGTTTGATATCATTATAATCCACCAGCTCGATCACCGCCATCTCCGCTCCGTCGCCCTGCCGAAATCCGGCTTTGACCACCCGGGTGTAGCCGCCGGGCCGATCCATTGCTTTCTTGGCGACCTCTTCAAACAGCTGTGAAACCGCCTTTTTGTTGTTCAATTTGGAAAACACCTGCCGCCGGTTGTGTGTGGTATCCTCCTTGGCTTTGGTGATCAGCGGTTCCACATAACGGCGAAGCTCCTTCGCCTTGGGAACCGTAGTCACGATTCGATGCTCCTGGATCAACGCCGTAGCCAGCGAACTCAAGGTGGCCTTACGATGCGAAGTCGTCCGGCTCAGTTTTTTTCCTTTTACTAAATGACGCATGATTTCTTAAACCTCTTTACTCTTTGTCAAGATACTTTGAAACATCCATTCCGAAGTGAAGATTTTTATCCTCAATAACCTCCACCAGTTCGGCGAGAGATTTCTTCCCGAAATTCCGGAATTTCAGCAGATCCTGCTCATCCCGGGACACCAGTTCGCCGATCGTGTTGATGTTCGCCGATTTCAAGCAGTTGTATGCCCGCACGCTCAGGTTCAGATCCTCGATGCTGGTCTTCAACAGATTCGCGATGCGCTGCTTCTCGGCATCGACCTCTTCCTCCTCCTGGGTAAACGGCTCTTCGATCTTTTCAGTGATAAATTTCTCGATATGTTCTTTGAGAATCTTACCGGCAATCGTCAACGCTTCCTTGGAGTTGATCGATCCGTCGGTGGTTACCTGCATGATCAGCTTTTCGTAGTCGGTGCGCTGACCAACACGCACGTTTTCGACATCATACTTGACCTGCTTGACCGGAGTGAATACGGCATCGATCGGAATCAGTGTTACATCGTCCTCCGCATCGACATTCTGCTCTTCGGCTGGAACGTATCCGCGTCCGCGGCCTACACGCAGCTCCATCTCCACTTCGGCATCATCGGTCATGTTCGCAATGACCAGATCGGAGTTCAACACCTCAAAGTCGGCTGTGGCATCGTCGATATCCTTGGCCGTCAGGGTGCCGGATCCTTTCTTGGAAACGTGGATCACGCCGCTGCTCTGTTCCACCGATTTGAAACGGACTTCCTTTAGGTTGAGGATGATCTCGTATACATCCTCCTTGACCCCTTCAATGCTGGAATACTCGTGCTCAACGCCGTTGATCTTGATGGCATTGATCGCTATTCCAGGCAGGGATGACAATAAAATTCTGCGGAATGAATTGCCGATTGTGACACCAAATCCGCGTTCAAGGGGCTGAAGAATAAATTTACCGTAGGTATCTTTCGATTCTTCAACCTCCAGTGCCTCGGGCATTTGAATACTGTAACCGCTCATAATTATGATCGCTAAAATTTTTCTGTTGTGATTACTTCGAGTAAAGCTCAACGATGAGCTGAACATTAATATTTTCGGGAATCTCTTCCCGCTCGGGGTATTTAAGAAACTTGCCCGATTTCGACTTCTTGTCCACCTCCAGCCATTTATACTTGCTGGTAGGAGCATGCTGCAGGGAGTCTTCAACGATCTCCAGATTTCTCGATTTCGGGCGGACAGAAACCACATCCCCCGGGTTCATCTGATAGGAGGGGATGTTCACGAGTTCGCCATTTACGGCGATATGCTTGTGGGAAACCAACTGCCGGGCCTGTCGCCGCGTACGGGCCAACCCGAGCCGAAATACCGTATTGTCCAGCCGCCCTTCGAGGTACTGAAGCAGAATCTCGCCGGTTACCCCTTCCTTGGAGCTGGCCTTTTCAAAAAGATTTCTGAACTGTTTCTCCAGCAGCCCGTAGGTATACTTGGCCTTCTGTTTCTCCTCCAGCTGGATGGCATATTCCGATTTCCGCGAATACCGGGAACGGCCATGTTCTCCGGGGCCGTACGGCTTCCGCTCCAACGCCTTGCTGGGACCGAAAATCGGCTCCCGGAATCGTCTCGCTTTCTTCTGTTTTGGTCCTCTGTATCTTGCCATTTAGTAATTAGTAAATGTTGAATTTTGAATGTTGAATTATTCAGAATGCATTAGGTTGATTTCAATCCGCGCCAACCAACAACCCATATGCATTAATTATTTACAATTCAAAATTCAGAATTAAGAATTAATTAAACTCTTCTGCGTTTCGGCGGGCGGCAACCGTTATGCGGAATCGGGGTCCGATCCTTAATGGAGGTGACCTCGAGTCCGCTGCTGGCCAGCGCGCGAATAGCTGATTCGCGGCCGGATCCGGGCCCTTTCACAAATACCTCCACATTGCGCAATCCCATTTCATAGGCGGCCGTGGCGGCTGTCTCCGCACTCAGCTGGGCCGCATAGGGAGTATTCTTCCTGGATCCCTTGAACCCCTCCTTGCCGGCCGAAGACCAGGACAAGGTGTTGCCGTTGGCATCGGTTAACGTGACAATGACGTTGTTAAAGGTCGCCTTGATAAAGGCCATGCCGTTGGGATCCGAAAGCTGTTTGCGCTTTTTGCGCTTGGAGGAACCCGATCCTTTTCTTTTTTGCTTTGCCATTTAATTCAATAGATATATTGTTATTTCTTCGCTGCTTTTTTCTTGCCGGCTACTGTTCTGCGCTTGCCTTTCCTGGTGCGCGCGTTGGTCTGCGTACGCTGTCCTCGCACCGGCAATCCTTTGCGGTGGCGGCTGCCCCGATACGAACCGATCTCGATCAGTCGACGGATATTGGCATTCACCTCGCTGCGCAGTGCACCCTCAACCTTGTATTCGCTGTCGATCTTCTTGCGCAGTTCAGCCACCTGTTCGTCGGTCCAATCCTTGACTTTGGTACCATAATCGATACCCAGATCATCAAGAATATTCTGGGCGGTAGACCGGCCGATTCCGTAGATATAGGTCAAGCCAATCTCGCCGCGCTTATCCTTGGGTAAATCAATTCCTGCAATTCTTGCCATGTAACTGATGTTGAATTTTGAATGTTGTGTTTTGAGTTGGGGACCTATCCATTTTCAGCACCCAGATATTATCAGCAAGACTGCCTAAGTGCCCGACCCAATTCAACATTCAACATTGAGCATTTATAATTTTATTACCCCTGCCGTTGTTTGTGACGGGGATTCTTCTTGTTGATTACGTACACGCGACCGTTGCGGCGTACGATTTTATCATCGGGACTTCGTTTCTTTACGGACGATTTGGTCTTCATAATACTGTAAGTTTGAATCGTTGGGATTCGAATTCATTCATTTGTAGCGATATGTGATCCGACCCTTGGTCAGATCGTACGGCGACATCTCCACGGCAACACGGTCGCCGGGAAGTATTTTTATATAGTGCATTCTCATTTTGCCGGATACATGAGCCAGGATTTCGTGGCCGTTGTCCAGTTTCACTCTAAACTGTGCGTTTGGCAAAGCCTCAATAATTTCACCATCTTGCTTGATCGGCTCTTCTTTTGCCATAACTAAATTTCTGCTGCAATTCGATTCTTGGTTATCTCTACAATATAATCAAAAGTACTTAAAATTTCAGCTTTTCCTTCCCGTACGACCACATCGTGTTCGTAATGCGCCGCGATGCTGTCGTCGGCCGTAACGATCGTCCAACCGTCATGAAGCGTATTTACTTTCCAGGTTCCCATCGTGATCATCGGTTCGATCGCCAATGTCGTGCCCGACCGCAGCCGTTCCCCCCTTCCGGGTTTTCCAAAATTGGGAACCGATGGATCCTCATGCAGTGATTTTCCGATTCCGTGGCCCACCAGGTTTCGGACTACGCCGTATCCCTGTTTCTCACAGTGCGTCTGTATCGCATTCGATATATCACCGACGCTGTTGCCGTGGACCGCTTGTTCAATTCCTTTATAGAGCGACTCGAGTGTGGTGCGCAACAACTTCAGCACCTCCTCTTCACAATCGCCTACCACAAATGTGTAGGCATGATCCCCGAAATAACCCTCCTTTTCCACCCCGCAATCAATAGAAACAATATCACCTTCAGAAAGTTTCCTTTCTTCGCTGGGAATTCCGTGAACCACTTCCTCATTCAGCGACACACATAACGTTGCAGGAAACGGATTATTCGGGCTTCCATATCCTTTGAAAGCAGGTCGCGCATTCTGCGACTTTATATATTCTTCAGCAACCCGGTCGAGCTTTGCGGTGGATACCCCCGGCTCGATATGTTTGGCCACCTCCGCCAGGGTCCGAGAGACTATCTGCGCGCTCTCGCGCATCTTCTCGATTTCCGAATCGCTCTTCAGATAGATCATCCAGCCCGACGCCGACTCTTAATTTTACCGGATTTCATGAAACCGTCGTAGTGGCGCATCATCAGATGGCTCTCTATTTGCTGAAGCGTATCGATAGCCACACCGACGATAATAAGCAGACTCGTACCGCCGTAGAACATGGCGAATCCGGGGGTTACCCCCATCCGCGCTACAAAGGCCGGCAGAATCGCGATGGTCGACAGAAAGATCGCTCCGGGCAGGGTTACTTTTGTCAGGATGTTGTCGATAAATTCCACGGTTTGTTTACCCGGGCGTACCCCAGGAATGAAGCCGCCCTGCCGCTTCATCGTATCGGCCATCTCCTTGGGATTGACGGCGATAGCGGTATAGAAATAGGTGAAAAATACACAGATGATAAAGAAGATAATCGAGTAGGTGATCCCGGTAAAGTCTGCGGACCATGCGGTCAGCATCTGCACGGTTTGGTTATCGGGGAAGAAGGTCCCGACCGTACTGGGAATAAACATGATCGACTGGGCAAAGATGATCGGCATCACACCGGCAGCGTTAACCTTCAACGGCAGGTACTGGGTGGTACCTCCGTAAACTTTTCGACCCACTACCCGCTTGGCGTACTGTACCGGAATTTTCCTGACTCCCTGCGTGAGCATTACACATCCCGCAATCACCAGCACCAATGCCGCCAGCTCCACGATCACAATTATCGCATTGCTCTTGGTTGTGATCTCATTGATCAGGTTCACCGGCAGCGCCGCGATAATACCGATCATAATGAGAATCGAGATTCCGTTGCCGATACCCCGGTCGGTGATCCGTTCTCCAAGCCACATCACAAAAGTGGTGCCTCCGGTGAGTACAATCACGGAGGTCAAAACGAAAGTTACATTGTCGACGATGATGGCGTTTGGGGAGGTCGCCATCAGGTTGATGGAAAAACCGATCGACTGGACCATCGTGATTCCAACCGTACCGTAGCGCGTCAGCCGGTTAATTTTCCGGCGCCCCTCTTCACCCTCACGCTGCAGCTTCTGGAAATAAGGTACCACGGCGCCCATCAGCTGAATGATAATAGCCGCCGTAATATAGGGCATGATACCCAGGGCAAACACGCCGGCCCGAGAAAAAGCGCCCCCCACAAACATGTCGAAGAGGCCCAACAGACTGGAAGCGTTCCCGGTTTGCTGTGCCAATTGTGAGGCATCTACCCCGGGCAGGGTAATGTAGGTTCCCAGTCGGTAGACCATCAGGATGCCGACCACGTAGAGGATGCGGTTTTTCAGCTCCTCTATCTTAAAAATATTTCTAAAGTTCTCAATGATACTCATGGGAAAAAAGTGCCTCGCAGGCTATGATTTACGTACTTATATCTTCGTTATCGACCCACCAGCCGCTTCGATTTTCTCTTTGGCTGAATCGCTGAAAGCATGGGCTTCGATCTCCACTTTCTTATCGATTTCTCCACGACCTAACACTTTTACCTTATCGCTCTTGCCGATCAGTCCTGCGTTGCGCAGGTCATCCAGGGTGATCTTATTCGGAAGTTTTTCCCGTTCAATAAAATCGGCGATGGTATCCACGTTCAACACCTCATATTCCGTGCTGAAAATATTATTGAAACCGAACTTCGGCAGCCGTCGCTGCAGGGGCATCTGCCCGCCCTCGAACCAAAACTTCTCTTTGTAGCCGGTCCGGGACTTCTGGCCCTTGTGTCCGCGGCCGACGGTATGTCCACCGTGCCCGGATCCCTGGCCGCGTCCGATACGCTTCTTCTCCTGTTTGTTGGGCTCGGGAGCTTTCAAATTGCTTAGATCCATAGTGATGTACCTTTGTTGAATAACTTCTCTGTAATTTCTGTTAACCTCTGAACACCTTGTCCATGGAAACGCCCCTTCGCTGCGCCACTTCATAGGGGTCGGTCAGGGTTTTCAGCGCGTTGAAGGTTGCCTTCACCATATTGTGGGGGTTGGACGAACCGATCGACTTGGTCAAAATATTCTTGACTCCCCCGATATCGAGCAAGGCTTTCACCGGTCCGCCGGCGATCACGCCGGTACCTTCGGAAGCGGGACGAAGCAGTACCTCGCCGGCTCCTTCTTTTCCGGTAATGCTGTGATAGATACTGCCCGACTTGGTGAGCGGGATTCGTATCAGGTTTTTCTTGGCGTTGTCAAACCCCTTCTGGATCGCGTCGGATACCTCGTTGGCCTTGCCGAGTCCGTGCCCGACTACGCCATCTTTGTTGCCGACCACCACGATCGCATTGAAGCTGAATCGCCGGCCGCCCTTTACCACTTTGGACACCCGGTTGATATGCACCAGCTTCTCTTCGAGGTTAAGGTTTGCTGCAGTTATATTATGTCTTTTCTTAATCTTTTTAGGCATAGTTCAGTCCAATTTAAAAGTCCAATCCACCTTCTCGTGCGCCTTCGGCCAGGGCTTTGACGACTCCGTGATATTTGTAGCCGCTGCGGTCGAATACCGCCCGGTCGATCCCTTTTTCCTGGGCAACCTTGGCAAGATGTTCTCCCACCAGCTTGGCACTTTCCATCTTCGGCTTGTCCCCAGCCTCCTTCTCCACGGGATCGGTCAGTGTAGAGGATGCGGCAAGGGTATGCCCTTCCAGGTCGTCGATCAGCTGTGCATACACATGCTTGTTGCTTTTATAGACGCACAGCCGGGGTCGTTCGGCGGTACCGCGTATGGTAGACCGAATACGGCGCCGAATTCTATTTCTTCGTACTCTTTTCTGTTTATTCTTTTCCATAATTCAACACTATTCAGCAGCTTTAGCTGCAGTTTTACCGGCTTTTCTGCGAACCCATTCATCCACATACCGGATTCCTTTTCCTTTGTAGGGTTCGGGGGGTCGCAGCGAACGAATCTTTGCCGCCACCTGTCCAACCAGTTCCTTATTGATTCCGGTGATGATCAAAATGGGATTTTTCTTCCTCTTGGTATCCACCTCAATGTTAACATCATCGGGGGGTACAAAATAGATCGGATGGGAGAAGCCGAGATTCAACTCCAGTACATCGCCGGAATAATTGGCCCGGTATCCCACGCCGATGATCTCCAGTTCTTTCTTATAGCCCTCCGTCACTCCCGTCACCATATTGTCGATGAGAGAGCGGAAGAGGCCGTGCAGTGAGCGATCCTGTTTCTCATCCGACTTGCGGGTCACGATCAGCTCGCCATCCTGTTTTTCCACGGTGATGTTGGGATGCACTTTCAGGGTATCGCTCCCTTTTTCCCCCTTGATCGTAACCACATTGTCGGCGTCGATACTGAATTCGACTCCTTCCTTGAGTTCAATCGGTTGTCTTCCGATACGTGACATAATCTTATAACTTTTTAATTAATAAACGGAACAGAGAACTTCGCCACCGACATTGAGCTTTCGGGCCTCTTTGTCAGTCATCACCCCTTTCGAGGTGGAGAGGATCACGATTCCCAGGCCGTTCAGCGCGCGGGGAATCTCCTCGGCACTGCAGTATTCACGCAGGCCCGGTTTGGAAATTCGGCCCAGGTTTTTGATCACCGGGTATCCGTAAGCATCATATTTGAGAAACAGTCGAAGTACTCCCTGTTTACCGTCATCGATGTTGATATACTTGTTTATATATCCCTTGTCCACCAGGATTTTGGTGATCGCCCGCTTCAGCTTCGATGCGGGAATATCGACACGGCGATGGCCGGCCTGCTGGGCGTTTCGAATGCGGGTTAAGTAATCTGCTATTGAATCTACCATATCTTCTTGCTGTTAAACTTTACCAACTGGCTTTTCGCACTCCCGGAATTTTTCCGTCGAGTGCCAGTTCCCGGAATTTGATACGAGAGATCCCGTACTTGCGGATATATCCGCGGGAACGACCGGTCAGACTGCAACGGTTGTTGACCCGTGTCGGGCTGGCATCGCGCGGGAGCTTTTGCAGCTCTTCCCACTTGCCTTCCTCTTTGAGCTTACGCCGTTTTTCGGCGTATTTCTCAACCGTTTTCTTGCGTTTCTCGTTACGTGCTATCCAGGATGCTTTTGCCATAATGTTGTGTTACTTGTGATTTAACTACGTTTTTGAAACGGCATACCGAACAGTTTTAGAAGCCTGTACGCCTCCTCATCGGTTTCGGCGGTGGTAACGAATGTGACATCCATGCCGTGAACCTTGTCGACATTGTCGGTATCGATCTCAGGAAAAATCGTATGCTCTTTGATGCCCAGGGTGTAATTTCCCCGTCCGTCAAAGCTGCGGTCCGGAATTCCCTGGAAGTCGCGGGTTCTGGGCAGCGCCAGGTTGATCAGCCGGTCCAGGAATTCGTACATAATTCTGTCGCGGAGTGTGACCTTGCATCCGATCGGCATCTTCTCACGGATCTTAAAATTCGAGATCGATTTTTTCGATTTGGTGACGATCGGATGCTGACCGGTGATCGTTGCGAGGTTGTCCTGAACCGTATCCAGCACCTTCTCGTTTTCCACCGCTTCGCCCACACCGGAATTGATCACGATCTTATCCAGCCGGGGAACCGCCATGATATTGTCATAGCCGAACTCCTCCTGCAGCTGGGGGACGATCTCATCTTTGTATAATTTCTGAAGTCTTGCTTCTGCCATGGTCTTCTGCGTAATCCTATTGATCTATGATTTCTCCACTGTTCTTGGCGTAACGTACCCAGCGGCCGCCGCCCTCTTCGTCAATATATTTTCTTCCGATCCGAGTGGGTTCGCCGGTTGCGGGATCCAACACCATCACATTGGATACATGGATGGAATCCTCCCGCTCGATGCGTCCTCCCTGGGGATTCTGCTGGCTGGGTTTGTCATGGAACACACGCATGTTGATGCCTTCCACCAGCACGCGTTCCTTGTCGGGGAACACGGCGAGCACACGTCCTTCCTTGCCGCGGTCGTTACCGGCAATAACCCGGACCTGGTCACCTTTCTTAACATGTAATTTCTTTCGTTTGTTTGTCGTACGTGGCATGGTCGATAAATATTTTATTAAAGGACTTCCGGTGCGAGCGAAACAATCCGCATAAAGTTTTTCTCCCGCAATTCACGGGCAACCGGACCAAAAATCCGGGTGCCTACCGGTTCTTTCTCCTTGTTGATAATCACCGCGGCGTTTTCGTCGAACCGGATATAGCTACCATCGCGTCGACGAAGCTCTTTCTTGGTTCTGACCACCACGGCATTAACCACTTCCCCCTTTTTGACGGTTCCGCCGGGAATGGCATTTTTAACCGAGCAGGAGATTAGATCGCCGATGCGGGCGTAGCGCTTCCGCGAATCTCCCAACACCTTTATGCACTGCACCTTCCGTGCACCGCTGTTGTCTGCTACATTTAAAGTTGTTTGAATCTGTACCATCGCTATTACCTAGAATATCGTTTATTTTGCACGTTCAAGGATCGAAACCAGGCGCCAGGTTTTGCGCTTCGACAATGGACGGGTCGACATGATATGAACAAGGTCACCCTCATTGGCCTCGTTGCTTTCGTCATGGGCCATGTATTTGGTGGTTTTGGTGATATACTTGCCGTATATCGGATGCTTGACCTGACGGTCTACAGCCACCATGATACTTTTGTCCATCTTGTCGCTTACTACGCGACCGGTTCGTTCTCTTCGTTGAGCTCTTTCGGTTTGTGCCATGTTCGGTTCCTTATTCAGCACTTGATTCTTCCTGTTGTTTTTCATGGATGACGGTCTTCAGCCGGGCAATCTCCCGTCTCGTCATCTTTATTCGGGCCGGATTTTCAATCTGTCCGGTTACTGCATGATTGAATTTCATATCCTGCAGCGCCTGTTCCTCATCCTGGACACGCGCTTTCAACTCTTCCAGCGATAAATCTCTCATCTCATGTGCTTTCATATTGGATCACACCTTCTTCTTTCAGACTGTTGATTCCCGTTAGGGTCCGTCGTAATCCCGACGGACAATAAATTTCGTTTTGACCGGCAGTTTATGCGAAGCTCTCCGGAACGCTTCCCGTGCCAGATCTTCGGAAACACCAGCAATTTCAAAGAGGATACGGCCCGGCTTTACTACCGCCACAAAGTGATCCAAGGCGCCTTTCCCCTTACCCATCCGGGTTTCCGCCGGTTTCGAGGTTTTGGGCATGTCCGGGAATATCCGGATCCAGGTTTGACCGTCACGCTGCAGCGTTCGAGCGATCGTGATACGGCACGATTCGATCTGCCGGGAAGTGATATACTTGGGCTCCAGCGCCTTTAAACCAAAGTCGCCAAATGCCAACGTATGCCCCCGTTGAGCATTGCCCTGCAAACTTCTACGGTGCTGTCGGCGTCTTTCTATTCTTTTCGGTTCAAGCATGATTCCAGTCCGTCAATAGTAATCGATTCTTATTTATTGCTTCTTCGTCGGCTTCTGCGCGAGCGCCGTTTGCCGCCTCGCCGCTGCCGTGATTCTTCCTGCTGCTGCTGATGGGCCGCTCCCGGTGTCAACTCTATATCTCCAAGGATCTCGCCCTTGAAAATCCACACCGTCACGCCGATCGATCCATAGATCGTGTTGGCCGTGGTAGTGTGATAGTCGATATCGGCACGAAGGGTATGCAGCGGTACCCGGCCCTCTTTGTACTGCTCTGTTCGGGCCATCTCCGACCCTCCCAGTCTGCCGGCGCAGCGTATGCGAATACCTTCTGCTCCCATACGCATGGCCGAGGAGATCGCCGTCTTCATAGCCCGACGGAACGATATCCGCGCTTCCAGCTGCTGGGCGATATTTTGGGCCACGAGGCTGGCATCAGTTTCGGGCCGCTTGATCTCGCTCACGTTGATCTGTACCTCCTTGCTGGTGATCTTCTTGAGCTCTTCGCGAAGCAGCTCGATCTGCTCACCGCCCTTCCCGATAATTACACCGGGACGGCTGGTCTTGAGCGTCAGAAGGATCCGTTTCGGGGTACGTTCGATAATTACCCGAGACAGACCGCCGTTTCTCAGACGTGTGTGCAAATACTCACGCAGCTTCGTGTCTTCATATAGAATTTCCGGTTCATTCTCCTCGGAATACCAGTTGGAATCCCAACCGCGAATGATTCCGAGTCTTAAACCTATTGGATTTGTTTTTTGTCCCAATGTCTGTCCTCGTTTATTGGTTTACCAATTGATCTTGCTTGGCCACCACCACTGTGATGTGGCAGGAACGCTTGCGTATAGGATGAGCCCGGCCCATAGCGGCGGGTTGAATCCGCTTCAGGGTGGCTCCCTCATCAACATAAATTTCTTTGATATAGAGGTCGTCGTTATCCAGACGCTCCTCCTCAAACTTGTCGCGTGCATTGGCTGCAGCCGACTTGATCACCTTGGCTACATCTGGAGCCGTGGCCTTCTTAATAAATTCAAGTTTCTTCAATGCCTTGGCCACGTTTTCGCCCCGTACCGCATCCACAACCAGCCGCACCTTCCTGGGCGACTTGCGTAAGTATTTCTGTACTGCCCTTGCTTCAATTACTGTATCAGCCATATCTATCTCTTATCACTCTTTCCGTTTAACTGTCTTTTCAGCTTTTTTAACCGGGTGCCCCCTGAAAGTCCGGGTAGGGGCAAACTCGCCCAGCTTGTGGCCGACCATATTCTCCGTCACATAGACCGGAATAAACTGTTTGCCGTTGTGCACGGCGAGGGTCAACCCGACAAAATCGGGGGTGATCATTGAGCTGCGGGACCAGGTTTTAATCACCTTCTTCTTCCCGCTCTCATTCATCGCATCGATCTTGCGCTGGAGCTTGTAATAGACGTAAGGTCCTTTTCTAAGCGATCTTGGCATAATCTCTGGCTTCTTTTATCTCTGTTGCTTGGATTTCTTTCTGCTGCGTACGATGTATCGGTCCGACAGCTTTTTGCGTTTGCGGGTTTTCTTACCCTTGGCGTATTGGCCCCAGGGCGAGCGCGGATGTCCACCCGAAGCTTTTCCTTCACCGCCACCCATCGGATGGTCGACGGGGTTCTTGGCGACCCCCCTGGTATTCGGCCTGCGGCCTTTCCAGCGGTTTCTGCCAGCTTTGCCCAGCGAGGTATTGAAATGGTCCGGGTTACTGGTCGTGCCCACAGTAGCGTAGCACCGTCCGAGAATCATGCGTACCTCACCGGACGGCAGTTTTACCGTTACGTAGCGGTCGGTCTTGGCAACCAGCTGTGCCACGGTCCCGGCACTTCTGCAAAGCTGGGCCCCTTTTCCCGGGTGCATCTCGATATTATGAATATCGGTGCCGGGCGGTATGTTCATCAGCGGCAGGGCATTCCCGCGATCGGGCTCTACATTTTCGCCGCTCACGATGGTATCCCCTACCTGAAGTCTGTCGGGGGCGATGATATACCGTTTCTCACCATCGGCATAGGCCACGAGGGCGATCCGGGCAGAACGGTTCGGATCGTACTCGATCGTCTGCACCTTGGCAGGAATATCATGCTTGTCCCGTTTGAAATCGATGTAGCGGTAGCGGCGTTTGTGTCCACCTCCGCGGTGACGAGAGGTCATGCGGCCCTGCTTGTTGCGGCCCGCACTGTCCTTTTTGCCTTTGGTAAGCCGCTTGACCTGCGGCTTGTCAACCGTTACGTCATCAAAAACCGGTGCGACTCGGTGTCGCTGGCCCGGCGTATTCGGTTTTATTTTCTTCGTTGGCATCGTACTTCCTTTAATTAAATTTCACTGAAGAAGTCTATTTCACCTTCGCTCAACGTTACAATTGCCTTTTTCCACACCTTGGAACGGCCCGGTACGTATCCACTTCGGGTAAATCGCCCCTTAGGCTTCGAAGGCATGATCATCGTATTCACTTTTTTCACCTTGACCGTCGGGTAGCGCTCCTCAACGGCCTTCTTGATCTCCGGCTTGGTGGCATGCTTATTCACCTTAAATGCATATTTCCCCTCCTGCTGCAGGCGGGATAATTTTTCAGTGATCAGCGGTTTTTCCAATATTCTTTTCATGCCGCAGCCTCCTCGGATGTGGGTTCAATCGATTCTTCCAGTTTTTCCAGTGCACTTTCCTGTATCACCAGTGCATCGGCATCCAATATCTGATAGGTGTTGGGCTTGTTCGCCTCCAGCACCTGCACGCCCGGTATGTTGCGGGCGGATTTGTACAGGTTAGTATCGGTTTCCGACGTCAATATCAATACCTTCTTGCCGTCGAGCTCAAGTGACTTGAGCATATCCGCGACCCTGCTGGTCTTCGGTTCATCAAAGGCAAAATCCTCGACGACCGTTATCGCCTCATCCGCCGCTTTCAGCGAAAGGGCTGATTTGCGAGCCAGCCGGCGCATCTTCTTGGTCATCTTTACCGAATAGGTTTTTGGCTTGGGGCCGAACACGGTTCCACCGCCTATAAGCAGGGGCGAACGAATCGAACCCCGGCGGGCCCTCCCAGTACCTTTCTGGCGATAGGCCTTTCGCCCCCCGCCACGCACTTCACTGCGCTCCTTGGTACTGGCCGAACCCTGTCGGCTGTTGGCCATATAACGACGGACATCCTCGTAGATCACCGTCTCATTCGGCTCGATGCCGAATATGGAATCGCTGAGTTCGGCCTTTTTGTTGCCGCTTTTTTTACCGTCGGTTTTTAAAATCGAAAGTTTCATCGTCTAAAAATGATCTACTGTCGTTTGTGAATTTCAAGAAAGCCGCCTCTTTTGCCCGGCACTGAACCGGTAACCATCATCAGGTTTGATTCCGGCAGTATTTTTGCCACCGACAAATTCTTGATTTTTGCCTGCTCGTTCCCGGAACGGCCGGCCATCTTCATCCCCTTGAAAACGCGGGATGGGTCAGATGCCTGTCCGATCGAACCCGGATGGCGCTGCCGGTCGTGCTGCCCGTGGGTGGCTTCACCCACGCCGCTGAATCCGTGGCGCTTAATCACACCGGTAAACCCGGTGCCCTTGGTGATACCGACCACATCCACATGCTCGCCCACCACGAACAGATCTTCCGGGCGGATCTCGTCACCCAGGTTCAGCTCCCCGGTGTCAAATCCGTCAAATTCGGCGACATACTTTTTCGGCTCCGTGCCGGCTTTGTCGAAATGTCCCTTCATCTGTTTCGTGGTGCTTTTTTCGCTCTTATCGAACGCGGCCAGCTGTACGGCTCCGTACCCGTCCTTCTCCTCAGTCTTTATCTGGGTGATTACGCACGGGGGAACCTCAATGACGGTGACGGCAAAGTTTCTGCCTTGATCGTCATACATGTTGGTCATTCCTACTTTTTTACCTATCAAACCACTCATTGCTTTCGGCTGTCTGGTTAAACTTTAATCTCTACATCCACGCCGGAGGGCAGCTCCAGCTTCATCAACGCATCCACCGTTTGCGAGCCGGTCGACAAAATGTCGATCAGCCGCTTGTGGGAACGGTATTCGAACTGTTCCATCGATTTCTTATCCACATGAACCGACCGGTTGATGGTGATGATGTTTTTCTTGGTAGGCAGCGGTATCGGTCCCGACACCACTGCTCCGGTGGACTTTACTGTCTGGATAATTTTTTCCGCCGATTTATCGATCAGGTTGTGATCGTACGACTTCAATTTGATTCTGATCTTCTGTTGTGTAGCCACAGTGTGATAATATTTTATTAGTCAAGAATCTTGCTTACCACGCCGGCGCCGACCGTGCGTCCACCCTCGCGGATCGCAAACCGCAGGCCTTCCTCCATAGCCACCGGCTGAATCAGCTTCACCGACAGGCTCACGTTGTCGCCCGGCATGACCATCTCCA
>JAWVYR010000028.1:0-15491 GCA_033722635.1 Balneolaceae bacterium
GATCAATCCCAAAGGGGAACTGGTGAACCATTCCATCGAGGAGACCGTCATACATTCCGACCGCCGGTTCACTTACGAAGAGGCTCAGGCGGTGCTTGACGGGGCAGAGAGCCCGTATTCCAGGCAGCTCAAGAACGCGGAAAAATTGGCTCGCACGCTTTTGAAGAAACGAACCCGGGAGGGCAGCATCGAGTTTGAATCGAAGGAACCCAAGTTTGTTCTCGATGAGCAAGGTAGACCGGTGGATGTGATACTGAAGGAGCGGCTGTTTGCCCACCGACTTATCGAGGAGTGTATGCTGATGGCCAATCGAACCGTGGCCAAACATATCGATAAACTCAGGAAACAGTCGGACAAGAAGAAAACCAAGGAGCTGTTTCCATTTCTCTACCGGATACATGATGAACCGGATCTGGATAAACTGAAGAACATCCAGGAAAATGTGAAGCCGGTTGGCATTGATTTTCGGATCGACAGTAAGACGATCAGTCCCAAAGCCATCAATAAGCTACTTCATGAAATCAAGGATACGCCTCTGGAACTGACGATAAACGATCTTATGCTGCGTGCGATGGCCAAGGCCGAGTACAGCCCCAAAAATATCGGCCACTTCGGACTCGGCTTCAATCACTATACCCATTTTACCAGCCCGATCCGGCGGTATCCCGATGTGATTGTCCACCGGCTGCTCAAGAATTACGCCGAAAAGAAACCGGCGTACCGGTACGACGATCTGAAAAAGCACGGCGAGCACTGCAGTGAACGGGAACGGATGGCGATTGAGGCCGAACGGGACTCCGTGAAGCTGAAGCAGGTCGAATACCTCAGCCAACACCTCGGTGAAGTGTTTGAAGGGGTGGTCAGCGGTATCATGGCCAAGGGAATATTCGTTGACCTGAAGGATCTTCACTGCGAAGGGATGGTGCATGTGAGCGATCTGGAAGACGATTACTACGAATACGATGAACAGCGGCACTGCCTCATCGGACGCAATTCCGGAAAAAAATATCAACTCGGAAAAGAAATCAAGGTCCGGGTCGTTAGAACTGATGTAGAACAACGTCAGATCGACTTGACGCTGGTCAGCGGGTAGGTCGCTCGCTGAAAATTCGTACATTTATCATTACTATTTACAAATAGAAGACTCCCATTTAACAGTCACGACATGAATCCGACGAGACAGCACTACCGAATCCCTACTGTTGCCGCCTTGGCCGTTTTGATGATTGCCCTTCTTTTCGGCAGCAGTCATGCGCAATATTTCCAGTTTGGAAAAAACCGGGTCAAGTACAATGAATTTAAATGGCGATTCATCCAGTCCGATCATTTTGATATCCACTACTACGGATCGCTTAACTACGAGCTGGCCGATTTTACAGCTCGGACACTGGAATCATCGCTGCGGCAGCTATCGGAGGATTACGATCACAACATCAACAACCGCATCAAGGTGATCATCTACGATTCGCACAATGATTTTTCCCAGACCAATGTGGTCTCGCTGCCGACCAATTCCGAAGGGATCGGGGGAGTCACCGATCTCTTCAAGAACCGCATCACCATGCCGTTTAACGGCAATTATGCGGAGTACCGGAGCACGCTACAGCACGAGCTGACCCATGCGGTGATCAACGATATGTACTATGGAGGGAGCATTCAGAATTTAATCAGTAACAATGTGCAGCTGGTATTCCCGAACTGGTTCGACGAGGGGCTGGCTGAATATACCTCCATCGGGTGGGATACCAATACCGATATGTTCATTCGCGACGCCATTATCAACGACTACCTTCCACCGATTCCCCGGCTGGGAGGATATTTTGCCTACCGGGGCGGGCAGTCGATGTGGAATTTCATCGTCGAGGAATATGGCCGGGAGAAGATCGGCGAGATCATGCAGATCATCAAAAGCCAGCGCAGTGTCCAGGCCGGCTTTCGCAGGGGGCTGGGTCTTTCTGTCGAGGAGCTCTCCAAGCGCTGGACCGAGTATTATAAGCAGCGCTATTTCCCCGAAATCGCCGAACGGGAGGATATCTCCAATATCGGAACGCTGATAACCGAACGCAGCAAGGCCGGTACCTACAACACCAGTCCCGCGATCTCACCGCAGGGCGACAAGATCGCGATGATCACCAATGCCCGGGGTTTCATGGATGTGGTGGTGATCAGCGCCGTTACCGGCAACAAGCTGAAAACCCTGATTAAGGGCGGTGACAACGTCAATTTTGAAGAGCTCAATATTCTGAATCCCAATCTCAGCTGGTCGCCGGATGGCGACAAGTTGACCCTCTCAGCCAAATCGAAGGGCTCCGACGACCTGGCTATCGTGGACTATGCCACCGGCAAAATTCAGAAGATTAAGTTCCCGAGACTCGATGCAATCGGATCGGTGGCCTGGTCGCCCGACGGGAAAAAGATCGCCTTCGATGGGAATATCGGACCGTACCAGGATATTTTTGTCTACAATCTCGAGACCCAGCAGTTTATCAACCTCACCAATGATGTCTTTTCCGATTACGAGCCCTCCTGGTCATCCGATTCCGAACAGGTCTATTTTGTTTCGGCCCGTGGCGACAAGGTGCAGTTGAACACCTTCAAGGCCAACTACCGGCTCCTGCTGGACGATGACATGTACAGTACCGACATCTACGCGGTACGGCCCGGTGACAGGGAGGCTGTACGCTTGACCAAAACGCCCGAGTGGAATGAGCGGCAACCCGCTACCACCCGTGACGGCAAACTGGTGTATATATCCGACCAGAACGGGATCCCCAATATCTACAGGATCAACCTGGAGGATCGCACCTCGGTACCCCTGACCAACCTGCGTTCCGGAGTATTACAGATGTCGATCAGTGCTGACGGAAGCCGGCTGGCCGTCAATTCGGTCAATGAAGGTTTCCTGGATATATTCATGATCCGTTCGCCTTTCCTGCGCGATATCGGTACTGAATTGAAACCCAATGAGTGGGCACAGCGGCGCGCCAATGAATCGCTTGGCGAGCGGGTGCCGGCGGTCAGGTATGTGCGGGAGATGTTCAGCCAGGCCACACCGAAAGGGATCAGCGGCGAGATGAACAGCGATTTGGCGCTTGCGGCCGATGTATCGCCACCGGATCAAGCCCAGGCCGGGAACCAGCAGGAGACTGCCCAGGATACCAGCAAGACCGAGCAGAAAAAAAAGGAAGAGGAGAAGAAGAAGGAAGAAGATATCGATTTCCGAAATTACGTATTTGCGGAGGAGGTTGAGGAGGACAGTGCATTTGTCAACAAGTATCTCGATCCAACCAAGTTCGATCCGATCAACAACATGACCGATGATGGACGGTACCAGCCACGGAAGTACCGACTCCGCTTTACCACCGATTTTATCTACGCAGGCGGCACCTTTTCTACCTATGGCGGTACCGGTGGATTGACGCAGATCGTGTTCAGCGACCTGCTCGGCAATCACCAGATCGCCTTCGGTACCAACCTGGTCACCGACCTCAGAAACAGCGACTATTTTCTTCAGTACGGATACCTGGAAAACCGTACCAACTACCTGTTCAACGTCTTCCACTCCTCGGCGAATTTCCAGTCCTTCTCCGGAGAGCTGCTGCGGTTCAGAACGCTGGGTGCGGGTGTCACGGCCCAATATCCGATAGACCAGTTCAGAAGACTGGATTACGGACTTTCATTCCTGCAGGTTTCCCAGGATTTCAGCATCGTAGGTTTCGACCAGGTAGATAACCGCTCTTCCGGGTTCCTCTTTCCGAGGGTAACTTTTACCAGCGACCACACCTTGCCCGGATTTATCACGCCCCGGGCCGGAAGCAGATATGCCCTGAGCCTGACAGGCAGCCCACCTATAACCGGGGAAACACTCAGGTTTGTATCACTGCTTGGCGATTACCGAAAATATTTCAACCTGGGGCGTGGATATACCTTCGCGGTAAGGGGATCCGGAGCCGCCTCCTTCGGACGCGATTCACAAACGTACTTCATGGGAGGCATGCTGGGTTGGATCAACCAGGAATGGTCTGGCAACTCGATCCCCCGTGACAGGCTCACCGATACCTTTTTTACCACACCGGCTCTACCGCTCCGGGGTCACGAACTGAACGAGATCAACGGGGATAAATTCACTTTGATAAACGCGGAATTTCGTTTTCCGCTGTTCGCGGCTGTATTGCCGGGCCCGATACCGTTCCTGCCGCTCTATAATATCACCGGGGTGGCGTTCGTGGATGCGGGCACCGCCTGGGGCATCGATATCCCATTCCAGAGAAGGGACGTAACGGGCCAGCCTATCGAATTTATTATCAATGAGAAGGACCTCAATTTTAAGCTCGCAGAAGAACAGACTTATTTTGTCAATCTCGTGACACGGGAAGTGGCCGTCGGCCAGCCGCCTGCCGGAAGTCCCGATGAGATCGTATCATTCGACAGCGTGGAAGGAGATGTTCTGATGGGGGCCGGCTTCGGTCTGCGGACCATCCTTTTGGGCTTTCCGCTGCGCTACGACGTCGGATGGCCCTATTTCCGCGACGGCTTCAAGGGCGATCCGATACACTATATTTCGATCGGCATCGATTTTTAGTGGATTCCATGTATCGGCTACCGAGGTTTTTTAAAAGCCCTGCTTTTACCGGCAGGGTTTTTATTTTTAATGATTCAATAGGTGATGTTCTCCACTTTTAGCAGGCGGTCGTAGTGCCGTTCCGGATCCTGGAAATAGACCAAGGTGGTGTAGAACTGGCGTGCAAAGGAGAAACTCTGGTCGAGTGCCAGATCATCGATCCGGCCGTTCCTGGCGATCACATATTTGTAGGCGTATTCCCCCTCCTTGATCAATGCACGGCCTTTCCAGAGCCTGTCCCCGGACTGGTAACGCATGCGGTTTTCCTCCTCGATGGTCCACTCGTTGAAATCACCCACCAGGTAGATCTTTTCATAGCTGGGTATCTCTTCCGTGGTTTCCAGTTGAAACTCCACCTCGGCGTACCGGGCATTCCGGCGATCTGCCGGTATCCCCAACCTCGGACCCGGACTGACGCGGGCGACCGGCCCCAACCGCTGAAGATCCCTTCGCAGCATCACTTTCGGAGGGGAGCTACCGAAATCGACATCCAGTACCTGGCGCCCGGTCGAGGAGAGATCCCGTAGATCCAGCATCCTGAACTCGTAATCGCTCAGGAAGGTCTGCTGCCGGGAGGTATAAAAACGAACTACACCCGGCCTTGAGGTATCAACCAGGTCGGTGGCGATATACCGTCCCCAGAACTGGTTTTGCACGAAGAGGTAGGAAAGGTCAAATCGGGGAAACTCAACAAAGGATGGGTACCGGTACTCGCTGAAGAGCTGATCCCGGGTCCTGCCCCTCTTCTCACCGGTGAAGATCTCATTGACGGTGGTTTCGATGGTGCCTGCATCCTCGGAGACGAAAAAGGGCAGGGTGAAGAGAGGGTCCCCGCTGTTGAAATCAGACAGGTTCAGCAAGTAGTTGCCGCTGACCTTCAGATTAAGCTGTCGATTGGGAATTTCGTATCGATAATGCCGGTAGGCGGGATCCTGGACAAAACTTTTAGTCCCTCCGCCGAAATAATCCTCAAAAAAGCCTCCCATGTAGACCGACGGATCCAGGCGGCTCTCCTCCCAGAATCGATCGTAATGGGTGACACTCACCTGGAACTGCTTGCTCTCGGTTCCCAGGTAATCGAATTCCAGGACCAGGCTTCGATTTTCACCGATGCGCAACACCGGAGGGTCGGCGGGCGCTCCCTCTGGATAGAGCTGGATACTTTGAATGGAATCTGAAGAACCTTGCCGGGGCGTTATGGAGAATAGATTCTTTACCGATTCCTCATCCCGGGAATCACGGGTGTTATCCTGGACGGTGGGAAAACAGCCGCTCATCATTAACAGGAGGATGAGCATGCACCACGGCGTCTCAAAGGTGATAGATCCCTTCAAATACAAAATAGGCCGGTCCGGTGAGTTGAATATTTTCATAACGTTTATTCGATCCGTTATAGTGGAAAATGACCGACAGTTCGCCGCCGGGTACCGATATCTCAACCTCATTCTGTTCCTCCCGCTTCTGCCCGATATGGTGCCAGGCAAGCGCGGAAGCCACGGCGCCGGTGCCACAGGAAAGCGTGAGATCTTCCACCCCCCGTTCGTAGGTCTTCAGCGTGAGCCGTTGCTCGCCAAGGCCCTTTATGAAATTTACGTTGGTCCCGTTGGTCTCCTCAAACCGTGGATGGTGCCGCAGTTCAGATCCCCTGCTGCGCAGGCTGTTCTCATCTTCCAGGCTCTCTTCTTCGACCGGTATCACAAGGTGTTCGGTGCCGGTGTACACCTCATAGACAGGATCCGGTTCAAGGTCATCGATCACTTCGACTTCGGCCAGTACAGGGAGCTGGACCGATACCCGGTTTTGGGAAAGCACATCGGCTTCGTAGAGCCGGTCGTGGACGCTGAACTGCTGCTTCTTTTTAAAACCTTTGGAAAAGGCAAACAGGGCCATGCAGCGTGCTCCGTTGCCGCACATACCGGCGTGGCTCCCGTCCGGATTGCGGTATACCATCGCATAATCGGTTTCCGGATCGGAGGGATGCTCCAGCAGCAGGATGCCGTCGGCACCGATGCCAAAATTGCGGTGGCACAAGGTGGGAGCCAGCTGGGTGATCTCCTCCTCGGAGAACTGTTTGCTGCGGTTGTCGATCACCACAAAATCATTGCCCGTACCCTGCATCTTCTGGAACTTGAAAGACTGTTTTTTCATCCCCTTGTTTTTTTTATCGTTTAACTGCTGTAAGCCGGCAGATGTTTCCACGCCTCATCGCTGCCGATCTCGGGTTTCACCCCTCTCATCAGGCTCGAAAACCGCTGCGAAAGCACCGTAAATACCAGTTTGGCCTGCACATTCTGATAGATCATCGGCTTGACCCGAAGCACCTCTTCCACCATCTGCTCAAGGTTGGCTTCGCCCAGCGTATCACAGAAGTCGCTGATTACCTTCAGTTGGTCGGCGTTAGTGACCAGCTTCCGGTTTCCCGTGCTTCGATAAACCATCAGATCGCGCAGGAACACTTCCATCACATTCAATACAGCGATCTGCCCCTCGATATTCTTATCGCTTTGCCATTCATGTGACTGGCGGGTCACGTTCACCGCATCCAGCGAGTAGGAATAGCGCAGGAAATTGATGATCTCCTCGCGGGTCGATTTCAGCGTCTCCACATCATAAAAGCGGGTCATCGCATAATTGCCTCCGGAGAGCCGCGCCAGGTATTTTGCCTCATCCTCCGGCAGTCCGTCGAACTCAACCAGTGCCTTCTCTATAACCGGGGTCTTGATCGGGGTCAGTTGAATATGATGGCAGCGTGAAAGGATCGTGGGCAGCAGCGCCTCCGTGTTCCGGGTGGTGAGTATGAACATCACATCGTCGGCGGGCTCTTCAAGCAGTTTCAAAAAAGCATTGGCGGCTTCAGCCCTCATCTTCTCCACATCGGTCAGGATGATCACCGTCCGGTTTCCCTCGTTCGGTTTCAGATAGGCTCGGGGCCTGATCTCCTCCCGAAAATACTTGATCGGGTAGAAAGCCTGAAGGTTTTTGGAGCTTTTCTCACTGGAGATAGACGGCCGGATGCTGAAATCCACGATCTCGTAGGGATCCTCCTTCAGGAGCTGCAGCCTGGAGAGCAGCTCGTCGGGCGACAGGGAAGTCGGCACCGGCAGGAACAGGTGAATATCGGGATGGGTGAACCACGATGATTTCCTGGACTCGGCCCCTCCCTTCAGGTCGGTCAGGTTATCGATGCCGTTGATGATCTCGGCAAAAGCCAGAGCAAAGGCGGTTTTCCCCACTCCCCGGGGACCCGAGAACAGGTAGGAGTGGCTGATTCTTCCGGAGGCAAGGATGCGCTCCAGATGGTCCCTGGCCAGCTGTTGACCCACCAGCCGGCGGTCGCCGAAATTGATATCGTTGATCTTTTCGGTATCCATTTTATTCAGTCCAAATGTAATCAAAAAGAAGGATTCCTGCGGTCAATGTTACACCTGCAAACCCGACCAGGGCCATCACATCGTTCAGGAAATCCCCCTGCAGGCCGTTGAAGACCGCTGCGGCGGTAGCCCGAACCAGAATCAGTATCAACGGAAAAAGCAGCGGAATGCTGAGTACGGAAAAGATCGCTCCCCTCCGGTCGGCCTGGGAGACGATCGCTCCGAGCATGGTTGAAACGGAGGAGAGACCCGCGGATCCCAGGAAAAGAACCAGGATCAGCGCGAGGGGCTCCACCACGGAGAGATCGAGCAGCAGGATATAGAGCACGAATATGATGATATTGATCGTAAATGTGAATAAAAAGTTGTAGCTGAACTTTCCAATATAGACCTCGGTCGGCTGCCCGTACAAACGCAGCAGGTCGTAGGTCTGTCGGTCGGTTTCTGTGATGAAGGAACGGGAAAGCACCGAGAGGGCGGCAAACAGGATGACGATCCAGACCAGACCGCTTTTGGGGGTCGGCGGAAGCTGCTGTGCCCTGAGCGTAAAGAGAATAAGCAGCAGGGCGGAACCGACGAAGGTCATGACGGTGTTAAAGGCAAAGCGGGATCTGAATTCCGCCTGCAGATCCTTGGCCACCACGGCCGATATGCCTCTTAGAAATCGCATGGAGAAAGTTTAAGGAATTTTGCTTTCATAGAAAAAGAGAGCCCGGTTCAAAAATTCAGGTTTTCGAACCGGCCTGCCCTCAATTTATTTAACCTGTCATAATAATTGTAAGAATCCTAATCTGATGAGTATATTTGAGACCTCAATGAAACAAGATGAATGGATAACAAGAGCAGCACAATGACCATTTTCAGCCTGTTGGATGAAGCGACGGTGTTCCCGCGGCTTGAGGCCGAGAACAAACAGGAGATACTTGACCATCTGATCGAAAGTCTTCGGACGACGGCATCCGGGGATGAAATCAAGAGGATCAGGCAGGCGGTACTGGAACGCGAGAAGATCATGAGCACCGGCGTCGGAAAAGGGCTGGCGATTCCACACGGCAAAGCCGAAGGCATCGAGGGAAACTATGCGGCATTCGCCGTGCTGAAGGAACCCGTGGAATACAACGCCATCGACAACCAGCCGGTTCGTATCGTATTCCTGCTGGTGGGCCCACAGTCGAGCAACAGTTTTCATATCAAGATGTTAAGCCGTATATCCAGGCTGATGAACAACAGCGATTTTCGGGAGCGCCTGCTGGAATGTGAAACGGCGGCGGAGATCATCGATGTGTTCAAGCAGGAGGAACACGCCTATTTTGACAGCTGACCGGAGATGACGGATCCGGCTAAACGTATACAGATGTGATGAAACACAAAGCTTTCTATACCCTAATTGTTTCTGTCGGACTGGTTTTGTTTGGGGGTTCCAATCTGTCCGCCCAGCCGGTTGACCGTTCCGGGCAGCTTTCCCGGATTATAGAGAGCAGTACCGCCAGCCATGCCCTGTGGTCCATTGCGGTACGGGATACCTCCGGGCGGCTGCTCCTGAAACACAATCACGACCAACTGGTCAGGCCGGCCTCCAATATCAAGCTGTTGACCTCTGCCGCCGTGCTGGATGCCCTCGGCGAGGAATATAGCTATAAGACATTCCTCTACGGGGTGGGCACCCGGGAAGGCGATGCCTGGAAAGGCGATATCGTGGTGAGAGGATCGGGCGATCCCTCCATAAGCGGTACCTATTACGGCGGCGACCGTTTTCATGTTTTTGAAAAATTCTATGCCAAACTGGATTCGCTGGGTATCAGGCGTATCAGCGGCAACCTGATCGGCAACGATTCCTTTTTTGACCAGCAGCCCTATCCCAAGGGGTGGAGCTGGGACGATCTGAGCTTCTACTACGGGGTGGAGATATCGGCCCTCTCTTTCAATAACAATGCCGTCGACCTACAGGTGTTCGGCGACGGGAAGATCGGTTCCACCCCTGAGATACAGTGGTTCCCCTTCGACACCGATTACGTGGAGTTTGTCAATGAACAGACCATCGTCCCGCCCAATTTGGAATATGATGAGTATTATCGGCGCGTGCTGGGCACCAATACCATCGTGCTGCGCAGCAAAATTCCGCAACACTACTACGAGGAGGAATCGCTCTCGGTGATGAACGCCTCGCTTTTCTTTCTCGATACCTTCAAAAAATACCTGGAGGATGGCGGCATTGAAGTCGGCGGGCGCGTATTTACGGATGAGCAGCCCCGCAACTGGGGCGGCGGCCGCTATACCGTCTTAGCGGTTCACGAGTCGGTGCCGCTGAAAAAGCTGCTGATACAGGTCAACAGGGAGAGCGACAACTTCTATACAGAAATGCTCCTGAAAACAGCGGCGGCCGAATCGTTTGATGCCCAGGGAAGCACCGAGCTGGGCATCAGCCTGGTGAAGGAGTTCGCCCACGGCATGGAGCTGGATACGACCCGGATCGAGATGACCGACGGTTCGGGTATGTCGCCCGCCACCCTGGTCAGCACCGGGGATATCAGCCGGCTGCTGGTGAAAATGCAGCACCATCCAGCTTTCGGGACCTACAGAAACAGCCTGGCCATCGGGGGGATCAACGGCTCCCTGGAAAACCGTTTCGGCGGCACGGCCCTGATCAACAGGGTTCGGGCCAAAACGGGATATGTATCGGGAGTGCGGTCGTTGAGCGGCTATATCGAAAGCTCGTCCGACAGGCGGCTCATATTCAGTATCGCCACCAACCACTATACGGATAAAACAAGCTATATTGATGCGCTGCATGATTCCATACTCAAGCTGATCTATGAGACCTATTAAGCTGTGAACAGAAAAAAGGCCAACATACTGGTGACGGATGATGAGAAAAGCATCCGAAATTCCCTGCGCGAAATCCTCGAATTTGAGGGATTCAACGTGTTTGAAGCGGACAGCGGTAAAACGGTTTTTGAACAGTTGCAGGAGATCCGGGTTGATCTGATGCTCCTTGATATCAAGATGAAGGGAATGGATGGCATCGAAATCCTGAAAAAGATCAAGGAGGAGGAACATGAGTTCCCGGTGATCATGATATCGGGTCACGGCAGCATTGAACTGGCGGTGGAAGCGACCAAGCTGGGCGCCTTCGATTTCATCGAGAAGCCCCCCGATCTGAACCGGCTGCTGGTAAGCGTCCGCAATGCCCTCGACCAGGTTCAGCTGAAAAGGGATTACGAGGGGATCCGCTCGAGGTTGCCGGAGGTGCCGGAGATCATCGGAAAGAGTGAAGCGATCGGGAAGATCAAGAAGACGATCGATAAAGTGGCCCCCACCGATTCCAGGATCCTGGTCACCGGTGAAAACGGTACCGGCAAGGAGCTTGTAGCCCGGTGGATCCATGAAAAGAGCCGGAGAAGCTCCGGGCCCTTCGTGGATGTGAACTGTGCATCGATCCCCTCCGAACTGCTCGAAAGTGAACTGTTCGGCCACGAAAAGGGAGCGTTTACGGGGGCGATAAGCCGGCGCAAGGGGAAGTTTGAACAGGCCGACGGGGGGACGCTGTTCCTGGATGAGATCGGGGACATGAGTCTCGAGGCACAGGCCAAGGTGCTCCGGGCGCTGCAGGAGGATGCGATCAACAGGGTGGGGGGTACCGAGAAGATCAATATCGATGTGCGCATTCTGGCGGCCACTAACCAGGATCTGCCTCAACAGATTGAGGAAGGGAATTTTCGCGAGGACCTGTATCACCGGATAAACGTGATTCCGATTCACGTTCCGCCGCTGCGCAAGCGCAGGGAGGATATTCCGATGCTGGCCCGGCATACCCTGAAGCGACTGGCCGAGAAAGATATCGTCTTCTCCGGCGTGGAATTCACCGACGAGGCACTTCAGGCCCTGAAGGAGCGCAAATGGAGCGGCAATGTGCGTGAGCTGCAAAACGCGGTCGAACGGATGGCCCTGCTGGCATCCGATTCCACCATCGACAGGGAGGATGTGGAGTCACTTGCAAAACTGGGTGCGCGGAGCTCCGATGATATCGGCGACCTGATCGACCGAAGCGACAATTTTCAGCATTTCAAAGAATCCGCGGAACGGTTATTTTTGCTGCGGAAACTGGAAGAGCATGACTGGAACATCTCCAAAACCGCCGAGTCGATCGATATCCAGCGCAGCCATATTTACAACAAGATGAAGAAATACGATATCGAACGATAGGGATAGTAGAGAGTATTAAGATGGAAGCACACTAAAACGGTAGCATATTAACACCTAAACAGGTTAGCAGGTTACGATGTCAGCAAAAATTATAGACGGCAAAAAAGTGGCCTCGATTATCAAGGAGCAGGTAAGCGAGGATGTTGAGGCGTGGGTGGAGGATGACAACCGGCGCCCCTTTCTCCAGGCGATACTGGTGGGAAGCGACCCCGCCTCCGAACTCTATGTGGGATCCAAGACCCGGGCGTGCAACCAGGTGGGTATCGATACGGAAACCCTACGGCTTCCCGACACCGTCTCCGCTAAAGAGTTGAAGAAAACGATCCGCAACTTTAACCAGGATGACCGGGTGGACGGCATCTTGGTGCAGCTGCCGCTGCCCAATCACCTCTCTGCACACGATGTGATCGAGTCGATCGACCATCGAAAGGATATCGACGGTTTTCATCCGATGAATGTGGGACGGCTGGTAGTGGAGGAGCCCACCTTTCGATCCTGCACGCCGGCGGGCATCATCGAGCTGTTCAGGTACTACAGTATCCCGACCAAGGGGCGGCACGCTGTGGTGGTCGGTGCCAGCAACATCGTGGGCTCCCCGATGGCGGTCATGCTGTCGCGCGAACATTCCGACGACGGCAAGGCGACAACCACCATCTGCCACAAATACACCAAAGACCTGACCGCCCACACCATCTCCGCCGATATCCTGGTGGTGGCGGCCGGCCAGCCCAACTTCATAAGGGGCGAGATGGTGAAGGAGGGGGCCGTAGTGGTGGATGTGGGGATCAACCGGGTGGCCGACAAGGATGCCGAAAAAGGGTACCGGCTGACGGGCGACTGCCACTTCGAGAGTGTCAAGGATAAGGCCAGCTGGATCACCCCGGTGCCGGGAGGCGTCGGACCGATGACGGTGGCGATGCTGATGAAAAACACGCTCTTGGCGGCCAAAAAATCGATCTACCCGGAGGAGTAGCCGGGCCGGCCGTACCATGATCGGGCATTGAAGCCCGCAGACCTTCCGTCAGATCGGCCTGAACTGTATAGCCAATCCCCCGCCCGGAGCCATTCTCAGCTCCAGGGTTGAGTTTCGATCCACCTCCTGGGTTTCAATCTCATAGCTGGTCGGATTCTCCTCCCAGCTGGCATCCTCGCCATCCTGGTAGATGGTGGCTTCGTACCTGGTGCCGCTGTCCAGGAAGCTCAGGCTCAGTTCAAATTTGCGGCCGTTCTCATCGGTGATCGCTCCGAGATACCAGTTGTCCGCTCCCTTTTCCTTACGGGCCACGATCACGTAGTCCCCGATCTCCGCACTCAGGAAATGGGTTTCCTGCCAGTTCACAGGCACATCGCGAATGAATTCAAACATGGGATGAAAATCCCCCTCGCGAATATAATTTTCGGGCAGGTCGGCGGCCATCTGCATCGGACTGTAGAGCACCACATAGAGGGCCAGCTGATTGGCCAGGGTGGAGTGCACCCGTTCCTCATCCCGATAATCGTCAAACAGCAGGTCGAAGATTCCCGGTGTATAGTCTATCGGTCCGCCGAGCACACGGGTAAAGGGCAGTATCGTGGTGTGTTCCGGCGGGTTGCCCCGGCTCCACGCGTTGTACTCCATGCCCCGAACGCCCTCGCGGGTCATCATATTCGGGTAGGTGCGCCGGATACCGGTGTCCTTGATCGGCTCGTGGGCGTTGATCCCGATGTTGTATTCGGCGGCTTTTTTCACAACCTGGCGGTAGTGGCGTACCATATACTGCCCGTGATGCCGTTCCCCGGTCGGCACGATCGCCCCGGCATAGCCGGTCTTTACATAGTTGATTCCGTGATCGCTGTATAGCTGAAAGGCCGCATCCAGCCGCGTCTCGTAATGGGCTGCCTGGCCGGAGGTTTCATGGTGGCCGATAATCTCCACGCCGTTCTCTTCCGCATAACTGGTAACCTCCTCCAGGTCAAAATCCGGGTAGGGGGTGGTGAAATCAAAGAATCCGAGACTGTCGGTTCCCCAGTACTCCCAGCCGGTGTTCCACCCTTCGATCAGCAGGCCCTTGATGCCGGCTTTTGCATTAAAGTCGATATACTCTTTGGCATTCTCGGTGTTGGCGCCGTGATTCAAACTTCCGCTGATCGTGCTAAAGGATCCCTCCGCTGATTCACCCATGCCCCAGGAGGTTTTGCCGATATGCATCTCCCACCAGATGCCGGTGTATTTCATCGGCTCGATCCAGGAGGTATCATCCAGCTTGTTCGGTTCGTTCAGGTTTAAGATCATTTTCGATTCGGCCAGACCTCCCGCATCCTCACTGATCTGAATCGTACGCCAGGGCGTGTGGAAGGGTACGGTGGTTTTCACCTTGGTACCGTCGGCCCAGGGCACCAGTTCACTCTGGAGCACCAGGTCGTCCCTGACAGCCAGGGTCATGCCGGCGTAATCGGTCAGGTCGGCCTCGTGAAAGCTGAGATAGAGCCCGGGCGCGGTTTCCATGGTCACCGGGGTGTTGACCGCCTGGAAGTTGGCGATTTTCCGGTCCGGGCGGTCCGCAATGTCGAACTCAAACTCGGAGGCGTCAATTTCACTCACCTTGTCGTTGTAGTAGGTGTATTCGTAGCTGTCGTAGTCGGCGGGAATCCACCAGGCGGAGTGATCGCCGGTAAGGGCAAAGTTGGTTCGTTCATGGGTGATCACCACGCTGTCGAGGCCCGCCTGCTCGGGGAACTCATACCGGAATCCCAGCCCGTCGTCGTATACCCTGAAGCGAATATTGACCTTCCGCATATCCCCGGTGGTCTCACTCAGCTCCACCAGCAGTTCGTTGTAGTGGTTCCTTATCTCATCCTGCTCGCCATACACCGGCGTCCAGGTTTCATCGTAGGAAGAGACGCTGAGATCCTCCACCGATAGATTTTCACTTAGCGGCTCCAACTGCTGAAACTCGAACCCGAGGGTGGAGGTGTCGATGACGGCGTTGCCCTTGTAGGTTACCGTGTACTGCGGCTCCATCCGGTCGGAAAGGGAGAAATCAACCTCAATTTCTCCATCCGGGGAGGAGACCCTGGATGGCGATTCGAAGGTGCAGGAGCTGAGCAGGGATGCGAAAAGTAGAATCATGACAAAAGCGTAGAGGCGATGGCTGAAGCGTTTCATATGGATAAGATGGAATGTTGAATATCGATGTTATCCGTTGTTACCGGGCTGTACTGTATGCTGAATTTGCTGTGCATCTAACAACATAACAGGGGCGGTTTACCCTTCCATTCCGTGCAGCCCGGGGTACCCGTAACCGGCCCGCCGTTAC
>JAWVYR010000029.1:0-15196 GCA_033722635.1 Balneolaceae bacterium
ACTGCCCCCTCAAGACAGCGCGTCTACCAATTCCGCCACCAGGGCTCAACTACGCTAAAGCTTCGTCGAGCTAGCGTAATGACAAAACAAAATTTCAAAAGAACACCGTTTGGAGCAGTTAATCCTTACCAAGGATACTGCCCCCTCAATCCCGACCGCTGTCGGAATACCAATTCCGCCTGCCCGCCAAAGCTTCAGCGTCGGTGGGCCACCAGGGCTAGGGGAAGTTCGTATTGAAGCTTCTAAATATAAGATGATTGCTTCTTTAATTGAAGCGCCGAAAACAATTTTGTCTTCAAATCCCAAGCACAAATGCTCCAATTTCTAAACGGTTTATGAACATAGTTCTCATCACGAAATTGAGCCGCCGTCAACTATTCTAAACTTCGGATACGGATGTAATACCCTTTCGAAGTCGTTTCCGTTTCGGATTTACACTGTATCCAAACCGATATCCAGGATCCGGTGCTATATTTCCGATAACTGGTTTTTCACATATTCATTCTCCGGATCCATCTTCTCAGCCTGCTGATAGTAGGTGCGGGCCTTGTCGTTCTGTCCGGCGCGCTGCATGATATCACCCATCATGATCCAGTTCTCCACATCTTTGGGATGCTCGCGGATCCGTTCCAGCAGGTAGTTGATGCCTTCTCCAACCTTGTCGGCCATGATATGATGGAGCACCAGGTTTCGATGTGCGGCCGGTGAATCATCCAGATCGATCGCCTCCTGGAAATCCTCACGAGCCTGGTCAAGATTGTCCATCTGCATATGGGCGAATCCCCGCAGGTTGTAGAAGGCGCTGTTATTCGGCTCCAGCTCGATCGCCTTGTCGAGCACTTCCCGGCTGGGATCCCACTGGTTCAGCTTCTGCATCACCAGCGCCTCCAGGCGGTAGCCGTCGGCTTCATCCGGTTCCATCTTCTGCAGCTCCCGGGCGATATCCAGGCTGTGATCAAAATCGCCTTCATGCAAAAGCTGCAGACCCTCTTCCAGTTTCTCCTCAAATGTCATCTGTTGTGCCATGGGTTGAATTCTTTTTTGTGCTCAATATTATATAGTGTCAAAGATCATGCCAGCCGTCAGGACGGTACGGTTCGGGCGGTTCAGTCCGACTTTTTCCGGCTTTCCGACTGCTCTTCTGTCACATCTTCATACTCCGCCTCTTCGATTTCATCAAAGTGGGAGCGACCGCCCTGTTGCCGACCACTGTTTTCGCTGCTGAAATGGCGGTAGAAGAAACCGCTGCTGCCCTGCTTTTCCCGGGAGGGCAGAAAGAGCCGGCTGATCACCCTGATCAGTATATATAGCACCAGCAAAAAAAGTAGGGTTCGAAGAATCATGCTATTCGGGAATAATATGTATATGTGTGTTGCCCCGTATGGGCTGATTGAACACCTGTTCGTCTATGTAATCTAAGTGTTTTTCGTTATTTACGAAATCGATCTCCGAAGCATTAATGATCAGCAAGGGCGATTTATTGTAGTGATAGAAAAAATGGTTGTAGGCGTCGCTCAGCTCCTCGAGGTACTCGCGGGTGATGTAACGCTCGTACTCCCGGTCGCGTTCGCGGATATTCTCCATCAGCCGGTCGACGGTGGTCTGCAGGTAGATCACCAGGTCGGGGGTGGCCGAGATGCCGGTCATGATGTTGTAAATATTGTCGTATAGCGCGAGTTCATCCTCCTCCAGGTTGAGGCGCGCAAAGATGCGGTCTTTTTCAAAGATATAATCGGCGATGGTGAGCTGGTGGAAGAGGTCCTTGTTGTGGATCTGCTGCTGCTGTTTGAAGCGGCTGGCCAGGAACGCCATCTGGGTGGGGAAGGCGTAGCGCTCGCGGTCCTGGTAGAATTTTGGCAGGAACGGGTTTTCCTCGAACTGCTCCAGCACCAGCCGGGCCTCGTGGCGCTCAGAGAGCAGTTTGGCCAGTGAAGTTTTACCAACCCCGATCACCCCCTCAATCGCAATGAAGTCAAATCGGTTCTCCATGCTACCAGTCCAGTTTGGTCTTTTTGATTGCGATCTCCGGCGCCTGTTCTATAAGCTCTTCGATCGATTGGCCCGTCTCCGGATCCTTCCAGCCGGGCTGAAGCTCCCTGAGCGGTTCCAGCACAAACAGCCGCTCCCGGTATTCGGGATGCGGAATAATAAGGGTATCCTCGTGAATGACCAAGTGGTCGTAGGCGATAATATCCAGGTCGATGGTGCGGGCGCTCCAACGGGGTGCCTCGGGTGCGCGGCCATGCTCCTGCTCGAACTGCTTGAATGTCCGGACCAGCGGCAGGGGCTTCATCACCGTTTCAATCTCCACAACGGCATTGAAAAAGTTCCGCTTGGACGGACCCACCGGCTCGGTCAGGTAGATCGAGGAGGCGCGGAACTCATCCTCCGACAGGTCGGCTAGAAACACCTTGGCATCCTTGAGGTGGCGGTGGCGGTCGCCGACATTGGATCCGAGCGCTACTACTACCGTGGCCATTGCAGTGTCACTTCAGCGTATTTGACAGGGCTACGGAGAGGCGGGTCGAGTTTGCGTACCCGCACCTCGAGCGATTCCAGTTCGGCAAACGCTTCAAAAAGGGCATCTCCGATCTTTCCACAGAGGGTCTCGATCAGCTTTACCGACGGTCCCTCCATGATCTCACGGGTGATCTCCTCGGCACGCTCGTAGTTGAGGGTATCCCGGAGGCTGTCGCTGGAAGCAGAGACGGAGAGATCGAGCCGGAAGGTCAGGTCCACCTCAAAGCGGTTACCCTTTTCGCGCTCCTCCCGGTAATACCCATGCTTCCCCTCGAATGCCATTCCTTTCAGGGTCAATTGCTCCATCGGTATGCGGCGGTTAAAGCGTGGCCACTTCTATTTTCTGATGCAGCTCCTCGACAATTCGCTTGTGCTTCGGACTGGTCTGCATGCGTTCCTCCACGGTGGAGATGGCGTGAATCACCGTGGAATGGTCGCGCCCGCCGAAATGCAGCCCGATCGTTTTGAGACTGGAATCGGTGAACTGCTTGGCCAGGTACATCGCAATCTGCCGGGCCTCAACAATCTCCTGCTTACGGGTCTTTTCGCGCACCTTGTTGGTGTCGATGCCGAAGTACTCGCAGACATAGTTCTGGATCGACTCGATCGAGATCTGGGTGTTCGACTCCTTGACCATATCCTTGAGCACTTTCTTGGCCACCTTTACGTCGATCTCGTCGACATGCTGCAGCGAGGAGTGGGCGAGCAGCTTGATGATCGCTCCTTCCAGGTCGCGTACGTTCGACTTGAAATTATGTGCGATAAATTCTAAAACGTCGTGTGGCAGTTCGATGCCGTTGTCAACCGCTTTGCGCTCCAGGATCGCATAGCGCGTTTCATACTCCGGCACCTGCAGGTCGGCGCTGAGTCCCCAGCTGAAGCGGGAGATCAGCCGCTCCTCGATATCGGGAATCTCGCGAGGCGGGCGGTCGCTGCTGAGGATGATCTGCTTGCCATCCTGGTGCAGCGAGTTGAAGATATGGAAGAACTCCTCCTGGGTCTTCTCCTTGCCGCTGAAGAACTGGATGTCGTCGACGATCAGGCAGTCGATCTGGCGATAGAACATGGTGAACTCGCTGGCGCGATTGTTCCGGATCGCGTGAACAAATTCGTTGGTGAAGCTTTCCGAGGAGGTATAGAGTACGGCCAGCTTGTTGCCGAACTCCTGCTTGATCTTGTTGCCGATACTCTGGATCAGGTGGGTCTTGCCCAGCCCGGTTCCACCATAGACAAAGAAGGGATTGAAAGAGTTGCTGCCAGGACTCTCGGCGATCGCCATTGCCGCGGACCGTGCCAACCGGTTGCAGTCCCCTTCGATATAGCGTTCAAAAACATAGCTGTTGTTGAGGTTGGAATCTACCTTGGTCTTCCGGATGCCGGGTATGACAAAGGGATTTTCAATCTTGCCGGGATTGTACTCGGCGTAGCCCTCCAGCTCCTGGTCCTTGGTGGGCGGCATCGGCCGCTGCGGGAGGCGCACCGAACGGGTGTCGGATTCATTTTCAGATTTTTCAAGCACCACCGAGTACTCCAGTTTTCCTTCTTCGCCCAAAACTTTTGAGATGGTAGATCGCAGCATTCCGTAATAATGTTCTTCGAGCCATTCATACCAGAACTGGCTCGGTACTTGAATCGTTAATGTGTTGTCATCCAGCTTTACCGGCTTGATCGGCTCAAACCACGATTTGTACTTTTGATAGCTGATATTATCCTTGATAATTTCCAGACAATTCTCCCAGGCATTGTCGGCTGAACTTAAACTCAAACCCCTAATCCTCCAGCATACATCTTAACAGTTAACATCAAATAGCCCCCGTAGTTATCCACACGATAAATTGTGTTAATGGGATGTGGGTGGAACGAAGATGATAATTTCCTGAACAGAAGTCAAAAAAAATGGACCCCGTTTGAGAAAAGTTATCCACAATTCTCTAAACAGCTTAACCCATTGCAGCTCAGTGTATTACCGTATTTTAAAGGATATTGTTAAATTTCCGCTAAACCCACATAATATTGCCGTAACAATGATATTACCAATCCTCAACATTGCTGCCGCCAAGCAAAAAAAGTTTTCAACAAGTTATCAACACGCCTTTTTGTTTAAATGTCGTCGCTGCCAAAGCCGGGTTCGGTAGCCTTCTGGATGCTATTTGAGGCCATTCTGCTATTTCTTTTGGGCGGTTATATACCGGGGCTTTTTTTCATAATCTTTTCGGATCTTCAATTCCCATTTTTCATCCTCAAAAAGGGTGGCGATCTCCGCGGCATGTTTTTCGTGAATCTCCAGGTAGAGAGCACCGTGATCAGCCAGATAACGATCGGAAAATTCCAAAATACTGCCGTACATTTTCTCCAGGTTCTGGCAAAACAGGGCCCGGTGCGGCTCATGTTCCACCACCTGCGGCTCCAGTTCATCCTTTTCCCCGGGCAGTACGTAGGGGGGATTGGAGATGATCAGATCGAAGGGCTGGCCATCCGGTTCGATCTCTTCCCATCGGAGGATATCTCCCTGCATAAAGTTGATGTCGACCTCGTTCTTTTCCGCATTTTTCCGGGCCACTTCCAGCGCCTTTTCGGAGAGCTCGAGCGCCGATACGCTCCAGTGGGCCCGTTCCATCTTGAGTGCAACCGGGATGCATCCCGACCCGGTGCCGATATCCAGCACCGTTTTCGGGTCATCGCCGGAGTGCTCATTCAGGACGATCTCTACCAGCTGCTCCGTCTCGATGCGGGGAATCAACACGTCGGGAGTGACCTCGATGCGGGCGTTCATGAAATCGGTGAATCCGACGATATATTGAAGCGGTTCATGCCGGGCCCGGCGCTTGACGAGCGGACGCAGCCGTTCCAGCTCGGAGGGGGAGAGCGGGCGGTCAAATTTCAGGTAGAGATCCAGCCGTTGGATTTCCAGCACTTTGGCCAGCAGCCATTCGATACTCAACCGCGGATCGGGCACCTTATGTTTCTCGAAATAATCGGTGGCCCACTCAAGCATTGAAAGGACATTCCAACTCCGGGTTTCGGTAGGCATATGTAAATTGGGTTACGTCTCTTCTTGCTCGGCTTGCTGATCTTTCAGCTCCTGGACGGAAAGCCCGAACCGTTTGGCGAAGTCAAGAATGAAGTCGGTGACCTCATCGTCGATCGTCCGTTTCTCCTCATCCAGGGAGCTGCCCCTGAATCCCATCCGGCCGCCGGTTTTCTTGAGTTCGAACCGGTTCTGCTTGCCGCGGCATTCGATGATACAGGTAAGGGTGACGCTGGCATTGATCTGCTTCTCATATTCCTCATAAACCGCCACATACACCAGATCATCGTGATCCGGGGATTCGTACTTGTACATGTGCTTGGGTTCAATTTCATTGAACAGCTGGGTCGGCATTCTTTTTAGGGTATCGGACGGCCCAAAAACGAGATACTTGCTCATGGAACTCATGTCTATATAAATTACTGTAAATTATTGATATACTTTACATTTTAAACAGCCTGAATAAACCGTTTAATACAACCATTGTCAAATGGTAAAATCGGTTTTCATGCAAATAGAAAACCTGCTTCGAAATTGAATGAAATTTTTTTGCTGATTTTCAGTTATTATTAAAACTCATTTTCTATGAGCAGCGTTTAAATTGAACCAAGCAACAACCCGCGAAATGAAGAAATTTACCATAAAAGCCTTAGGTGTCCTGCTGATCGCTCTGGTTGCCCTGCCTGCAGCGGCCCAAACCCTGGAACCCGAGGTGATTCCCCTTCCCGATCCCCGCTCACCCTATGAAGAGGGCAAGCGCAACAGCCTCGGATTCAACCTCTTCATCAACAACTTCGGATTCGGTATCGGGGGACAGTATTCCCGTTACATCAGTCCGGGAGGACAGATCTTTTTCAAAACCGGTGTCACCGGTATCCGCGATATCACGGAGCAGAGTTTCCAGGATTTCTTTACCGGTCAACGGATCATTCCCAACAAATTCAACCGTGCGCTGGGCATACCGCTGCTCGTGGGATACAAGCATCGCCTGTTTGGCCGGAAAATCGATGACAACTTCCGCTTCTTCGTATCCGGTGCCGCCGGACCCGCCATGGCTTTCGTGTTTCCCTACCTCGACGATATCGACGGCAGCGGTTACCGAAATTCTTTTATCGTCGGCAACAGTCGGGTGGTGGAACCGATCAACGATTTCTTCACCGGCTGGAATGAGGGATCGATCGAATGGGGCCTGAATGGCGAATTCAGTGTAGGAGTAGATATCGGGGATAATTTCTCCAAGCTGACCACTGTACAGTTTACCTACTTTGCCTACTACTTCGACCAGGGCTTGCAGATTATGGAACCCTTCAGGCCGGTTGTCGACAGCAATGGACAGATCGTGGGTCGGGAACCTTTTTTCGACAAGCAAAAGTTTTTCGGTACCCCCACCATCAGCTTTATCTTCGGAGGCATCTGGTAATCTCCGGTGGCGGCAGCCGGCGGGCGATCAGGTTGCTGTCAATCTTATTCATCATTTGAACGGTAAGCACGCCTTTTTCTCCCACCCGGCCTGCTGGCGGTGAACGCTTGAAGAGCGGCAGCCATTTCTCTTTAAAGAGATACAAAATCCTTGTACATTTCTAACCATTTCAGCTAACCAACAAAAGGACAAGAGCATGAGTTTTATTGACCAGATCGTCGGCAGGGAAATTATCGACTCCAGGGGAAATCCCACGGTGGAGGTGGATGTGATTTTGGAGAACGGCATTGTGGGACGGGCGGCCGTGCCCTCCGGTGCCTCGACCGGTGAGCATGAAGCGGTGGAGCTGCGTGACGGAGATCAGGATCGGTATATGGGGAAGGGAGTCCGCCTTGCCGTCAAAAATGTGAACGAAATAATCCGGCACGAGCTGCAGGGTGAGGAGATCTTCAACCAGGTGGAGCTCGACCAGATGCTTATCGAGCTCGATAGCACTGAAAACAAATCAAAGCTGGGTGCCAATGCCATTCTGGGGGTTTCACTGGCTTCGGCCAAGGCTGCCGCAAACACACTGCATATTCCACTCTGGAAATATATCGGTGGGGTCAACTCCAAGGTGTTGCCTGTGCCGATGATGAATATCATCAACGGGGGTTCCCATGCCGACAACAACGTGGATCTGCAGGAATTCATGATTGTACCCAGCGGGGCGGGAAGCTTCTCCGAGTCGATCCGGTTGGGAGCGGAAGTGTTTCACCATCTGAAAAAGGTACTGGGAGAAAAGGGATACAGTACAGCGGTGGGTGACGAGGGGGGATTCGCTCCCAACCTCAAATCCAACGAGGAGGCGATCGAGGTGATCCTGCAGGCGATCGAGAAAGCGGGATACCACGCCGGCGATGATATCTACCTGGCGCTTGATCCGGCTACCTCCGAGTTTTTCAACGAGGAGAAAAAGGTCTATGAATTCCGCTGGAGCGACGGTAGTGAGCGCGGCACCGATGAAATGGTGGAATTCTGGAGCAACTGGGTGGATAAATTCCCGATCATCTCGATAGAAGATGCGATGGCCGAGGATGACTGGGAGGCCTGGGAGGCGCTTACCCGGGCTCTCGGCGGCAAAGTGCAGCTGGTGGGCGACGATCTTTTCGTCACCAATACCGAACGGCTGGCCCGGGGCATCAGCGAAGGGGTGGCCAACTCGATCCTGATCAAGGTAAATCAGATAGGAACACTGACCGAGACCCTCGACGCGATCGAGATGGCGCACAAGAACGATTACACCTGTGTGATTTCGCACCGCTCCGGCGAGACCGAAGACACCACCATCGCCGATCTGGCCGTGGCCACCAACAGCGGTCAGATCAAGACCGGTTCGATGAGCCGTACCGACCGCATCGCCAAGTACAACCAGCTGCTGCGGATAGAGGAACAGCTGGGCGACAACGGCATCTTTCCGGGGCTGGACGCCTTCGGTATTTAAACGGTTTAAATATGCATATTGAGGGTGCCCGGTATCCTTGATTCAATCCGACTGAATGCGCAACACCAGCATAAAACTTCAGAATTTTCGCAATCATGTGGAGACCGAAGTGGAATGGGCGCCTCACATGAATGTGATTGTCGGTCCGAACGGCGCGGGTAAGACCAACCTGATTGATGCGATTCATTATCTCTGCATGTCGCGCAGCTTCATCGCAAGCAGCGACATGTATGTGGTCAACCAGGAAGCGACCTTCTTCATGATCAAGGGCCACTTCGAGGGCAATATTCGATCCAGCTTCGATGTCGGTTGCTCCTACTCCCGGGGCGAAGGCAAGAAGATCTTTGTCAACGAGAGCCCGCTGGACCGCCTTTCCGACCTGATCGGGATGGTGCCGGTGGTGGTGCTGGCCCCGGAAGACAAGAAACTGACCAGCGAGGGGCCATCGGAACGGCGATCCTTCATCGATTCCTTCATCAGCCAGATATCCCCGCGCTACCTGCGCGACCTGATCGACTACCGCAAAGCCTGGAAGCAGCGCAACAAGCTGCTGCAACAGTTCCGGGGCAGCCGGCAGGTGCTGCTCACCTACCTGGAACCCTGGAATGTGCAGCTGGTCGAGTTCGGCTCGCGTATCGTGGCCAAGCGCACCGAGGTTCTGAAGCAGTTTCAGCAATACCTGGCGATGCAGTATGAATATATATCGGGGATGAAGCAGCGCCCCCACCTCGAGTACAAGACGTTTTGTGAACCATCCACCGCCGCCGATGAGGTGGAGGAACGTTATCGGGAACACCTTGAGAAGGAGCAGGACCATGAGCTGGAACGGGAGCTGACGCTCGTGGGCCCCCACCGCGACGAGATCGTTTTCTATTTGGATGAGCTGGAGTTGCGGAAATATGGTTCGCAGGGACAGCACCGGCTTTTCGCCCTTTCACTAAAACTGGCTCAGCTTTTTTACTTTTCGGATGAACTTGATGATCTTCCTATATTCCTGTTGGATGATGTCTTCGGAGATCTCGATGCAAGGCGTACCGAGGTGTTGCTGAAGGCGTTGGTTGAACACGCCGGGCAGACCTTCATCACATCGGCCAATCCGGTGCCGTTTCAAAACTATGTGGAGTTCGACGGCACAAACAATCGGCGATATGAAGTGGAAGAGGGTGAAGTGAAGGCCATGGCCGAAGGATGAAGAATCGAGGAATGCCGGTTGGTCTATGAATAACTTTGATTAAGTAAACAGATGACACGATACAATTTCGACAAACCGCGCTCTTTGAAGAGCCTGCTTAAAAGTTTTCTGGACGACCATCCCCACAAGGGCAAGCTGAAACGAGGGATGGTGCTGTCGGTCTGGGAGGAGATCGTCGGTGAACGTATCGCGGAGCAGACCGAAAACCTGCACTTCCGGGATGGAAAACTGATCATCCATGTACAGAATCCGGCATGGCGGCAGGAGATACACATGAAGCGGTACAGCATCGCCCAGAAACTGAACCAGCAGGTGGGAGAAAAGGTGGTCAAGGAGATTGTGGTGAAAGCGTAATTGACAAGGATGAACCGCTGATCTATATTAATTTCATCTTTCGGAACAGGCAAACGCACCGATGGCTGATTCAAACTTTCAAAAGATAAAAGACCGATTCTGGTCGATCTGGGACAACATGCTCAAACGCGTGGATGAGGAGGGAACGGCCTCGGGCTATTCCCGCGAGAAGGTGGTGGTGTTTATCGTCGCCTTCATATTGGCATTTTGCATGTGGTTGCTGGTGAATCTCAGCCGTGATTTCAGCCTCAATCTGAACCTCCAGGTCAATGTCGGAAATATGCCGGAGGACCGGGCACTTGTTGAGCAGTTGCCGGAATATGCTACGGTCAGTGTCCAGGGGGAGGGGTGGAAGTTGATCAACCTCTATAACAATCCCCCGCAGCTGTATGTGGATGTGCAGCAGGAGGAGATCAACCTGTATGACCAGGTGCGGCAGCAGATGAATGTGATGCCGGATATCACCGTACAAAAGGTGCAGCCGCTGATCCTGAATGTGGAGCTGCAGGAAAAGATTTCCAAAACGGTTCCGGTCGTTCCCAGTTTCGAAGTGGAATTCAGGGAACGGTTCGATTATGAGGGGGAACGGCGGATTACACCCGACAGCGTTACCGTTACGGCCGCGCGCTCGGTGATCGATACCGTCACCAGCTGGCCGACCCGACCGGTTGTTCTTGAGGATGTGAGAGGGGATATCGACCGGACGATCGCACTCATGGAGCCACACCCGCTGATCAATCTATCCACCAACCAGGTGCAGCTGACCGCCCCGGTTGCTGAGTTTACGGAGGGAGAGACCCGGGTGTTTATCCAGACCCGGAATCTGCCGAGAGGGCGAACCGTCAACTACAGCCCCTCCTATATCACGGTTCGGTACGATGTACCCATCGACGAGTATAATCAGGTCAAGGATTTGACCCCCTATAATGCGTATGTAACCTATGAGCAGATTCAGCAGGATACCACCGGATTCGTGACGCCGCAGGTGGATCAGGTGGTCGATCAGTACTATCTGAAACTGCGCACCTTTCAGCCGCAGGAGGTGGCCTATTTCAACGTGGTGGAGGAGTGAGGGAAGGCCCGCCGGTCGGCCGGATCATACCGCTTCCTGGAGCTTTTGTTCAAACGGCTTGATCACCTCTTCGACAGGACGTGCATCCCCAAAATAGCTCACTATTTTCATCAGCACCTCGTCCACCAGGATATCGGGGCAGGAGGCTCCGGAGGTAAGGGCGATCGTTACCGGTTTTTGTCCGCGCGGCAGCCAGTTCTTGGTTTCCCTGATCTCTTTATCCCATTGATTGAAGTGTCTGATCCTGTCCTCCGACTCTATCTCCCCTTCATCGCGGATATGATAGGTGGGAAAATGGTGCTCCAGGATCTCCACCAGGTGCATGGTGTTGGAGGAGTTGTATCCGCCCACCACGATGGCGAGGTCGGCGTCGGTCTCGGTCAGCGCGATGGTGGCCGATTGGTTTTCGTTGGTGGCGTAACAGAGGGTATCGGAGGTATCGGCGAAATGATCCAACACGTTGGCTTCGCCAAACCGTTTTTCGGCAGCCTCCTTGAGAATATCCATTACCTCCTGGGTTTCACTGGCCAGCATGGTGGTCTGGTTGATTACCCCGAAATACTCCAGGTCGTTCAGCGGGTCAAATCCTTCGGTGCATTTGTGGCCGAAGTAGGCATCGAAATCCGAGAGTGAACGCTCCTCGGTCATGATCTCAGCAAGTATCCGCGCCTCATCGGGGTTCAGCACCACAACGCAGGGGGAATGATCGGCGCTGTGGGAGAAGGTAGCCCGGGTCTCCTCATGTTCATGTTTGCCGTGAATCACCAGGGAATACCCCTTGTTGCCGAGTTGCTTCCCCCGCCTCCAGACTTTCTCCACGAAGGGGCAGGTGGTGTTGTATTCGTAGGGATCGATTCCCTGCTCCTTCAATTTCTGCTGGATCTCCAGGGTGGTTCCGAACGCCGGGACAATCACGATATCCTCCTCGTCGAGCGAGGAGATGGGAATCAGTTCCATGCCGTCGGTCTTGAACAGAAACTGTACGCCCCGTGCCTGCAGATCCTCGTTGACGGTGGGGTTGTGGATCATCTCGCTGAGCAGGTAGATATCCCGTTCGGGATGCTGTTCAACGGTGCGATAGGCGATATCGATGGCGTTCTCCACCCCGTAGCAGAAACCGAAATGGCGCGGGATATGGAACTGCACAGGGCCGAAATCCAGCAGCGTCGGATCCAGCTCCTTCTTGCGGGGATCCACCACCTTGTTGGCCTCTTTCACCTTACGGATCACCGGCGCATGGTAGATATCGGGGATGTCAAATTGCTTTCGTGGCATAGGTCAAAATATAGGGAGATTTGTGCCAAAGATCTGCACAGTAGGTAACCGTTTGGATCCTGCTCTATTGTGCCATTCTCGGAAGAGATTCATACGTTATCCTGCCGATTTTGGGCTGATTAATTTTTGTATATATATTTGCAATCAACAACCAGCTGCACGTAGCTTATGCGCGGGGTCGTTAGGGCACTAATTACAAAAGTGGATAAGATGATGGACCTTTATAATTTAGCAAAAATGTACTTAGTCGCATAAACAATCGTAACCAACAATAGGCTACAATCAGTATTGATATTTTCAAATTAAAATTTCCATGGAGAAACCTTTTTTCGGACAGCGGCGAGAGATTCTCAAGTTAAAAAAATGGCTTGATGTTGAACTTTCGGGTACACTACTTTTTTCAATAAGCCTTTTTCATAATGTTGCTTTCTATTTTTTTCTACTATTTGCCGGATTATTTATTCCAAAATTGTTATTAACCCTGGGTTATTATGTGATGGGGTTTGTTCTCCTCTTTCAAAATATGGAGATTGCGAATATACTTCCCCTAACGGCACTTGCCAGGACACTGGTTGTCTTTCAGCGGCACCATATTATAACTAAGTTTAATTAAAGCGAGTAATTCATCACTCGCTTTTTCTTATTTTTATGAGACATTTGTTAATTCTTCTTTCAACCCTCTTACTAACTGCTTCATGTAATAATGAAAATGAAACTATTCATCCTACAAAAGATTTTAAAGCGTTTTTAAGTAGCAGAGAAAACTCAATTGATTTTCTGAAACAAACAGAGGCTAAGAAAATCCATATTGACTCAACTGAGCCCTCAATTTCTTTGGGAGAACGTAGTAATCCCCAAAGAGAGGATTATATGTTAGATATTGAAAATGTTGTTGTTGACAATTTTGGTAGAATTTACGCCTCTACTCCATCATCAAAAAGTATCAAGATCTTTAATAATGAGGGTGATTTTCAATCAAGTTTAGGACGAGCAGGCAGAGGGCCTGGAGAATTTATGAATCTTTCAAAGATTGCTTTTAATTCTGAAAACAACCTTTTAGCTGCCCTGGATAGTTATGAAATTGAAATTTTTAAAATCAGTTCTGACACTATCGAACATGAGACGACCATTATTTCAACTATCGAAAATTCAACTGACTTATGTTTTTCAGAAGAGTTCCTATTTGTAAATGGTTTTAAAGTGACAGAAAAGGATTCAATAGAAACAAATAACGTATATAATTCACTATCAGTCTCAGAACCAATACATAAATTTTCTATTGAAAATTTTGAGTATTTAGACTCATTCGGACAACGCTATAAGACGAGTACTGGATTTGCAATTTTTGAAGGCAGACTTTCTAAAACACTTATTAGTTGCAACAATTCTATCGTAGTGGGAATATTTGAACATTTTCCTCTTATATCAGGGTATGACGTTGAAACGAATGAATTGTTATGGCAGTCAAGTATTACAAACATGCCCATGGTTGAATTCAAAGAGAGCTATAAATCTGAACCTATAATGAATATTATATCATCATTCCGTGAGAAATATTTTTACCGGGACCTATTTTCAATTGACAATAACCATTCTTTACTAATGATAGGGAACCGATATCCAAGTAACTTAACGCCAGATGAAGAATTTGAGTTTTTAAATAGTGATTTTCACCTCTACCCAATTCTTGTTAATAATAGTGATGGTAAATTAGAAATGTTTCATAAAACAAGATCATTAATCTACTTTAAAAACGACAGTATGTTCATTTATTCAAAACCGATGGCTGAATTGGGACACGGTCAGACACTTCATGTTGTTTATAACTGATATGATTGATAGATACAAATTAATAGTTACCATAATATTTGTAGTCGCTTTCCTTTATATAATTTCAGGTAAAAATATCTTTGATAAGAAAATTGATAATTTCAGTTCAACCGATTTATCAATTAATTATGATAATGATATAGTTCTTATTCATATTGGGTCATCTACTTGCCCATATTGTAACAGTCCTGAATTCCTACCAGTCATTAATGAAACCATTAATCGTATAAAAAACTTTCTGATTCAATAGATTATGGTTTTAAAGTAATTGGGGTTACAACTGACAAAAACCTTTACGAAGGAATGGAATATCTTAACAAGTTTAAGAACTTAGATGAGATTTCAGTAGGAAACGGATATAATAATATAGTTGTGGATAAATATATGTGGAAAAAGGATATTGCTCTCACAGAAGCAGGAGTACCACAAATTTTAGTTTTAAAACGTTCATACACTCCAATAAATAGTACAAATCTTCCATTTAAGATCGTGAATTCTGAAAAAGTTTTATATCGAAGGGTGGGGGTTAATTCAATTATTTCATTTAACAGAGAAATGAAAAGTATTAAATATCAAAAAGAAATATTGTTTAATAAATTAAGCTTTTAAAGAATAATACATCAAACTAAACAACAGTAATTGTACATATATTTTTATTCAAAATGCTTTAGTTTTTTACAATTAGAAATTATTTATATCATTACACAGATTTCAACCTCTAAGTTTCAGAAGAATACTGCGCGCAATAACAAAGTAATCCCCAACTGGCGCAAGTCTTCAGACTTGTGCCATTCTCGGCCACCGGCAGTGGATAGGGAAGCATTGGCGAGATTACCGTCCGGTTAGATTTTTACACTTCCGCCACTTCGTCCAGCTTGACTCCCACCAGTCGGCTGATGCCGGTCTCGGGCATGGTGATCCCGTACATCATCTCCGCCTTGCTCATCGTCTTCTTGTTGTGGGTGATGATGATAAACTGGGTGTCGTCGCTGAAGTTTTTTATCATCTCTGCGAACCGCTCG
>JAWVYR010000030.1:0-14846 GCA_033722635.1 Balneolaceae bacterium
AGTGTACAGCGAAGCGGAATCTCATTTTGAAAAGAGTCTACAAATTATACCCGATTCTCTTCAGAGTTATACAAATCTGGCCAAAACCTACAGAATAAATCACAAAAGGGATGAGGCTCTGCAGCTGGCTGAACAGGGAGTACAACGATTTCCCACCGATCCGTATCTGCTTAGACAAAAAGCTGAATTGTTAAAGCAAAAAGGAGCGTACAGCGAGGCGGTAGATACCTACGAAAACCTGCTGAGGGTTGATGACAGTAGCAAAATCCATCTGGCTACGGGTGAACTGCTGGAACAGTTGGGATACCATACACGGGCATTGGGCCATTACCGGGCTGCTGCGGCTTCCGTCAGGCAGAATGCGACGGCTTTTTTTAGGGCAGCCCGGATTCTTTATAAAATTGGAAATCTGGATGAATCCCTGCAGTGGAGCAGGAAGGGACTGAACATCGCCCTGCAGGTAATGGATCATGAACAGCAGTCATTAAAAACATTGATAAAGGAGGAGTCCGGATGGCTGCATGGAGAGAATGGAAAGAAGATCGCGCAAACGATTAAAATTCAGCAGGATCTTATCGATGAACACTTTCATTTTATCAATCAAAATTTTGATCACAAGGATAGTGAACCCATTGTAAAGGATCTCTTGAACCGGCATAAAAAATCTGCCCATCTGAGTATGCTGGCCGGCCGGTACTACATGGATGCCGGAAAAATGCATGAGGGCCATAAACTCTTTAAACGATCGCTGCTTCTGAATCCAAAACTGGCAGAATCACACCGGGCACTCGGTGCCTACTACATGGAAAGGAATGCTTATAGGAAGGCGATCCGATCCTATGAAAAAAGCCTGACATTGGAACCGTTACATAGTGAAACCTATGCAAGCCTGATCAACCTGTATCGCAAAATCGGCCAACTGGACCGGCTCTGTGATCGTTGGTTGGCACTCTATAAATCGCAATCCGATAATAAGACGCTCAGAAAGCACCTGATCGAAGCGTTGCATAAATCCGATAGACTGAAAGAAGTAAAGCAGGTGATCTCAATGCAGTAAGATCGATTGAATAAATACCTCTGCCAATATGAGCTGATTGTGATGAAGGTTAACGTATATACAGATAAAGGGAAAAGAGATAATTTTCGATCGATTGGACTCTTTAAAGAACACCGTGATATTGCTGACGGCAGCCGCTTTATGCTGGGGCGGATGCTCCGATCTGTCGCAGCTGAGCGGACCTGTAATCGAAGGACCCATCATCCAATCGGTGATACCGGCTTCGGGTGCCGTCGGCGACCGCGTGTTGATCGGCGGAAAGGGCTTTGGATCGGGCGAAACTGGACGGGAGGTCTATTTTGGAACCGTATTAGCCCCGGTTGAGTCATCAACGGACAGTACTATTTTGACGCAGGTACCTACCGGAGCCCAAACCGGACCGATACAGGTTGTTATCGAAACCGACACAGCGAAGGGGCCGACTTTCACCGTCGACAGCACAAATGGAGAACGCCTTACTATCAACAGAATTCAGCCTTCCAGGGGGCGATACGGCGACCAGGTAGATATTTACGGCACCGGTTTCTCTCCTGATACTTCTCAAAACGACCTCTTTTTCAACAATACCCCGGCAGCCCTGAACAGCGCAACGGACACATCCCTGACAGCAATTGTACCCGCCGGTGCTCAGACGGGTCCTGTCATCGTCATTGTTGATCAGGATACAGCAGTCGGACCAGAATTTACCATTATAGTGCCGGAAATAACTTCCATATCTCCCACTTCCGGACCGGTAGGGACAGAAGTGACTATCAGTGGAAACAATTTTTCACCCGATACTGCCCAAAACGACGTCACTTTCAACGGGGTGGATGCAACGGTTGAAAGTGCAACGGAATCGCAGCTGGTGACACGGGTGCCGGACGGCGCCACCGATGGTCCGGTAGAAGTGACTATCAGCGGGGCTACCGCCACCGGTCCGGAGTTTAATGTGATAACAGGAGGCACCCTCGAAGCCGGAACCTCCACCACGGGATCGAATCAGGATCCCGATGGGTACATCCTGGTCATCGATTCAGCCGACAGTCTTTTTATGGACCTGAACGATACCATCTATGTCAACGAGCTGAATGAAGGAACACACCAGGTAGAACTTTCCGGTATTGCATCCAACTGCAACCTGGTCGGAAATACCACGAATCCCAGAGATGTTAATATCACCGAGGGGGATACCACCTCCACTTCATTCTCCATCGATTGTATCGCGAATCAGCCACCTGCCGCTATGTTTACCTGGAGTTGTACGGAGCTGACCTGTAACTTCGACGGATCGGGATCATCGGACAGCGACGGCAGTATTACACGTTTTGAGTGGGATTTCGGTGACGGTAATACCGATACCACCCAGACCGCCAGCCATACCTACCAGAGTTCAGGCACCTTTATGGTGAAGCTAACCGTGACAGATGACGACGGGGCAACGGATGAAACTGTCAATTCGGTTTCGGTCACCAAACCCGTCGACGACGATGATTTGGATCTTGTGGTTGGTACCCCTCAGCACTTAGTATTCACCAATGACGGCTCGGGCAATTTCACGCAGAGTGTTGAGCTGGCCAACGTTCAATCGATAGATATTGAACTGGCGGATATCGATATGGACAACGATCTGGACATCATTGTACAACTTCAAAGAAGCCGGGATTTCTGGCTGAATGACGGAACCGGCAGTTTCACGTTAAGAGAGAATGCTGCCAACGACAATCTGATGGACAATGTGATAGATATAGAGTTGGCTGACCTGAACGGAGACGGCTATCCCGATATATATGAGATGAGGGGCACAGCACAGTCTACCGATTCACCCAACTGGGTTTGGTTAAACGACGGTACAGGTTCATTCAGCGATTCCGGGCAACGCCTTGGAACGGAAAATGGCCGGGCAGTGGATTTGGGAGATATAAACGGTGACGGGTTTATCGATGCCATTGTAGCGAATGACGACAAGCAGTTCGGTTTTGGAAACAATGCGAATATCGTATGGCTTAACGATGGCTCCGGTAATTTCTCGGACAGCGGCCTGCGTCTTGGGAATAATTTGTCCCAGGATGTAAAGCTAGGTGACCTGGACGGTGACGGAGATCTGGATGCTTTCGTATTCAACGATGATGTTTTAGATGTGCAGGAGAATCGCGTGTATTTCAATCAGGGAGACAGCCTGCTTCAGGATTCCGGCCAGCGGCTCGGATCGTACCGCAGCATAGATGGAGAACTGGGCGATGTAGACGGCGACGGTGACCTGGATGCATTTTTTGGAACCTGGGAAAATGGCTGCCGGGTGTGGCTGAATGATGGAGAGGGCAACTTCTCAAACAGTAATCAAGTCATCGGATCGGATGAAAACAGGGAGATCAAACTTGGAGACTTCGATGGTGACGGTGATCTGGATGCCCTGGTAATCAATGATTTCTCTTCTGTTGTGGTCTGGTTTAACGATGGGACGGGCCAGTATATCCAGAATGTACAAGTTCATGACGAGGGCGGTGAATCCGGTGATATAGGCGACCTGGATTGAAGGTGTCCTTTCCTGAAAATTTCATTATTGGCCGGTAAAGACGTAGCATGCAGTTGAGATTCTTATCTGTTATTATTCAATTTTTTAACAGTTTGACAAGCTTATATTGCCAATCATTTCTATAAGTGTCGGGACAACCATTTCAATCAATCCATGATTTGCGGTTGATAACAATACCGGAAACACCGTCAACAAAGAGCCAACAAGCAATCTCAACCGCGGAATTTACAGGTACGATTCCACTTTATTTGAAGCACCTCTACCTCGATATTGGTTGCAACATTACCCTCCGATAAATATTGCGAACGATTATTTACCCATCGCATCATTTAGGAGTATGGCTGAGGATGGGAATTCAATCATTTAAATTTTGAAAATACAACTTTCTGGGTGTACATTGACTCAATTAAAAAGGATGTTAACCGTGGGAGACTATGCATATATTGAAAATAAGGAGGGTGGTGTTTCTTGTTATGGTCCTCGGGCTTCTGCCATGTATGGTTCTGAAAGCCCAGGATACGCAAATTCTTGGATTTGTGGCCGGGGAAGCCTTCTATCAGGATGATCAGCTCAATTTCGGATTTGGTGAACAGGATCTGTTCATCACCTCGCAGCTGAATGACAACTTTTCTTTTCTTGGAGAAACCGTTTTTAAATTTTCTCCAAACTCATCGACCAACTTCAATGCGAGCATTGAACGGGTCATCGTGGGATACAACTACAGGGGAAATAACAGTGTTCTGTTCGGCAAGCATCACACGCCGGTAAACTACTGGAATGACAGCTACCATCACGGCAGGGTTTTCTTCCCGACTATTGCCCGGCCGCTATTGTTTGGCGCCGATATCATTCCCATTCATACCACAGGTATTGTGTTCCAGGGGCTTAATCTTGGTAAGATGCGATTCGGTTACAGCCTGATGATCGGCAACGGTTTGGGAGCTTCTGATGTATCGGATAATGACAGCCATAAATCGATCACCACTGCCCTCTCGATCAAGCCCTGGAACAACTGGCAGTTTCGCGCGTCGATTTATCGAGATGTTATAGACGCCGGGGCTACGGTTCACGGTAACCTGATCCTGAATGAGACCAACCAGCTTCTTTATACGGGAAGCATCATCTATTTCGGACCGTCTTTTGAACTGCTCGCTGAGGGCACCATCGCCGATAACGACCCTGACGGATTGGACCGGAATACCTCGTACGCCACCTATATCTATACCGGCGTACCCGTGAGTGAGAAGGTCATTCCCTATCTGCGTTACGACTATCTTGATTTTGATGCCAACGATCTGTTTTTCCTCGGTGAAGATACCCGTTCGATCGTGGTGGGATTGCGATACGAAATCAGTTATCTGATTGTACTGAAGATGGAGTATCAACATATCGACCGCGATCTTACCGGCACTTCGGACAAGCTGAATGCCCAGATAGCCATCGGATTCTAATTGCTTTAAGCCTATGAAAATTATTGCCATCAATTTAATGCTGATATTTCTGTTGGGAATCAGCCATACCGGTACGGCTCAAAACACCCAGCTAACGGTGATTGGTAATCGGGGATCGGTGCCCCAACAGCTTGATATGACACAGCTGCGTTCGATCCTTAAAGGGGAAAAACTTCGCTGGGACAACGGTGTGGCCGTAAAGATCGCTCTTATGAAAACCAGCACACCGGTCGGATCTTCGACCTGCCAGAAGATTTACAATATGTCACCCAACGAACTGAACAAATATTTTCTGGCGCTGGTATTCCAGGGAAAGGTAAACGCGCCCAAGTTTTTCACATCTGAAAGTGAACTTAAAAGCTACGTGGCTGCCACACCCGGAGCGATCGGAGTTTCCCAGGATGCTTCCAAAGGGGAGCTGGAAATCGTGGTGGTGGATGGGAAAAAACAGTTGTAAAAAAAGCGATCCCATCGCGATACCATTCCGGTAATTCATTACATAATCTCATTTTGACATGGCGCTGACCGTTAAAAGCAAGATTCTGCTGACCGTATTATCGGTCGTGCTGATGTTTACCTTTTTCATCCTTATCTATTTTCCCTCCAAACAGGAGCAATCCCTGCTGGAAAATTACAACGAGGAGATCGAAAACTTCGCCAACTCGGTTGCCCTTGGAGTGAAGATTGCCTTGACCGAACAAAATTTTGAAGGGGTGGAAACCGCCATCGATTTTGTACGCGATGACAAGCGACTGCAGTTTGTCAGCATCATCCAGACCGATACCGTCTGGCATGAATCCGGAGACTCCTATGAAGTAAAAAAATCGGTATTCAGGACCTTCCCGGAGGGGGTGGAGGTGGATGTGAGCGCGAAATCTAATGATTCGTATATCTACAAATCAGCGCCATTCAGCACGCCGATCATGACCGGAGAAGTGATGCTGAGTTTTTCCACCCAAGAGATCGTTACCAGCATGGAACAGATCCGGCTGGCCTCTATACTGGCGAGTTTGGTTGTTTTTGGTATCGGATTGGGGATCGGTTACCTGCTTGCAAAAAATATATCCAGACCGGTTTTGGCACTGCGCGATGCCGCAAAAAGGGTGGGGGAGGGAGATCTCTCGCAGTCGGTGAGGAGCACGTCCAAAGATGAGATCGGGGAACTGACCGTTGCCTTCAATAAGATGGTGAGGGAACTCAACATCGAAGACGCGCTGGAGAAGATCCGCAACCGCACGATCGCTATGCAGGGTTCCGAGGAATGGAGCGATGTGATCAAGGTATTCTTCGAACAGATGAACCAGCTGGGTTTTAATAATTTGGCTTATCGGCTGGTTTGTCATGACCCGCAAACCTCCAAGCTGCATTACTGGGTTTATCGTACCGATACGAAAGAATATGAAAAACATTTTGTATCGGAGGGGGATCCCGCATTTCTTGAGATGTTACTCGAAGCCGATGAAAAGCAGCAGGATTATGCAATTAACGAAATTTCAGCGGAGCAGAAAGATAACTATGCAAAAGTGATGTTCAGCCAGCTGAATATGGATGCTACTGCTAACAATCAGGATAATCCCAGGCTGGTCGTGTCCACGGTTTTTACCGGGCAGGGGGCACTGGAGGTGATCGGCCGGGATGCACTGCCCGCTGAAGAGGAGGAATTGCTACAGCGGCTCGCGCGGGTAATCGATCAATCCTATACTCGGCTTCTCGATCTGAAGAAGTCGGAAGCGCAGGCCCTCGAAGCCACCAAGCAGGCAGCGCTTGACCGCATCCGGGGTGAGGTGGCCAGTATGCGTTCCAAAGACGATCTCAACAAAATAACCCCCCTGGTATGGCGTGAATTGAAAACCCTGAAGGTGCCGTTCATACGATGCGGTGTATTCATCGTGGATGAGGAGGATGAATCGATTCTGAGTTTTCTCTCCACACCGGACGGGAAGGCGCTGGGCTTCTTCACCATGAATATTGATGACACCTCACTCACCGCGAACTTGTTTAAAGCCTGGAAAAAAGAGATCAACTATTTCGAGCACTGGGACAAGGAGCAGTTCCTGAGATGGACCAACCGCCTGATTGAGCTGGGGCACGTGGAATCGCAGGAGAAATACCAGGGGGCCGTTACGCCGCCGGAAAACCTGGATCTTCATTTTGTCCCCTTCAAACAGGGGATGCTGTACGTGGGAAACGAGGCACCCCTTTCCTCCGACCATCTGGAGCTGGTGGAGGCCCTGGCCACGGTGTTCTCGATCGCGTTTGCCCGGTACGAAGATTTCATCCAGCTGGAGAAGGCCAAAAATGAGGTGGAGAAGACCCTTGCCGAGCTGAGATCGACCCAGTCACAGTTGGTGCTATCGGAAAAGATGGCGTCGCTTGGTGAGCTTACCGCCGGGATCGCACACGAGATACAGAATCCCCTGAATTTTGTCAACAATTTTTCTGATTTGAGCACCGAACTGATCGATGAGCTGGATGAGTTGATACAACAAGAGAAACATGAAGAGGTGGCCTCGCTGGCCGAACATCTCAAACAAAATCTCCAAAAGATCAATCACCATGGCAACCGGGCCAGCAGTATTGTACAGGGGATGCTCGAACATTCAAGGGAGAGCAGCTCGCAGAAGGAACTGACGAACATCAATACCATCGCTGACGAGTATGTTCGACTGGCTTATCACGGGTACCGTGCAAAGGACAAGTCGTTCCAGGCGGAGTTCGAAACCGAACTTGATGATTCAATACCGGAAATCAAGATCATTTCACAGGATATCAGCCGGGTGCTTCTCAACCTGATCAACAACGCCTTCTATGCTGTATCGGAAAAAGCCAAAATGATAGACAAGGAGTATCAGCCCTGTGTGAAGATTCGAACGGCGATGGTGGACAACCACGTCGAAATCCGTATCAAGGATAACGGCGGCGGCATACCCGATGAGGTGGTCGATAAAATCTTTCAGCCCTTCTTCACCACCAAACCCACCGGCAAAGGCACCGGGCTTGGACTGAGCATCAGCTACGATATCGTTACCAAAGGGCACAACGGGAAGATGTCGGTGGTTACCCATACCGATGAAGACAACCGGGGGGAGAGCGGTACGGAATTTATCGTGTCGCTGCCGGTCAGGTAAGTAATCTTGAATAAATCCCTGGAGTTATAGAAAATAATTATCCTCTCAGCAAAAAAATACCTGTCTGTAATTTGTTTATCTTCTGCTGGTATCGTAGCATTTCAAATAGCGTCTCTGTTGATGATATGTCAATTTATTCTTTATTAGGTCGTTTAATTTCCAGTATATCTTAAGTCAAATATGATTAGTACTACAGCTAATTTATGAACCGGTTCAGAACTAAATGCCCGAGGATTCGCTGTCTGGCGCTATTTATGCTCTTGGGGGTAATGTTTTACCCACTGATAAGCCGGGTATATTTGCAAAATGGAAAACACACTCCGGCTGAATCCGATGAGGTACCCTTACTTGACTTGGGAGGGTTCATCTATAGCGATCTGGATACCGCCAATCATCATCTCTATATCCTCATAAAAAAGGGTTTATGGAGATATGACCTGATTTCCGATCAATGGAAGTTTTTGTCGGCATTGAAAAATTTCGATGAAAATTTGGCTGAATTTGAGTTTGGACTTCAAGCTGAAACGGGAACCCTTTACCTGTGGGACCGGGGAGTCGGCAGAGTTTATACGATAGATACCCGGGATTACAGCATCGAGAGAATAGACCAATCATTTAATCATAAAAATCAGTACGGTCACCAGCCGTTTTTCAGGGAGGGCACAGTTTACGCCTACGGAGGGTATGGCTACTGGACTTGGAAAAACTATATAACCTACTATAACGGGGATCTGAAAGAGTGGAGCATCCAGGATGTTAATCCAGCCTCCGTGATCCCGGAAGGCAGGATTGCCCGAACGGGGATCTACGATGCTTCCACAGATCAATTTTTTGTATATGGAGGTGCGCATCCTGAGAAGGAGAAGAGGCCGGATGATCTGAATACGACCATTATCAGGGACACGGATATCTGGAAATTTTCATTTGAGTCCAACAGATGGACCCATATGGGAATCCTCGACCGGGATCTTAACATTTATTACCAAGCCGATACAAGGCGTTTCGGGACGGTAAATGGTGTCAGCACGTCGTTTTACAGTGACTCGAGCAGGCTTTGGTATATTCCCACCGTACCAGAAAAACAGGGACTTAAGACCATTTATCTTACCCCGGTAAATTTGTCTACCGGAGATGCATTACCATCGATATTATTGCCTGATAAACTCACGAATGAGATAATACCCGTTAATTATCTATTTGACCAGGCAAACAGGACGGTTGTAATTATCGGATTGCAAAAAACCAGCAATAATGTTCCGGCCCCCTTGCGGGTTGCAAAAATCCCGGAGGATTCGCTTCTGGTAAAATTGGAACATCGTACATCTGCGGGACTTTCAACCACCTATTATTACCTGGCGGGTGCGCTGCTGCTGGGCCTGATATTGATCCTGTTGGTTCGGAAAAGATCAGATGTGACATCGGATCGCCGTCCCTCATTTCCACTAAATCAGGGGGATATTCAATCACTTGACTGGTTGAGCGGAGAGGAGCAGGCACTGCTTCAACAGATGATGGAGGCGGAAAGTCTGATGGAATCCCATCAGTTGGATGAGATGGTCTGGCCGAATATCGACAATTACGACTACCGCCGAAAACTTAGAAACGAGACGATCAACTCCATCAATGATAAATTCCGCAGACAAATGGACATAGGGGATGAGGTCATCCGCAGGATGAAAGATCCGAACGACAACAGGAGATACCTCTACGGGTTGAATGAGGAGTTAGTTGGCATCGGCAGGGAAGAGGTAGAGCCGGTCACTTGAAATATGAGCTAACGGCTGCTGTTAATGCTTACTATAGCTGCATTTCCTTTCGTTGAAGCACCGAAAGTGGGACGTAGATGGATGAGGGGTTAATTACCCAGGAAATCCAGAACGTTCTCCAGTCGTGACGTCTTGCCTTTATATATTTCAGTGTATGTGCAGCGGCTGCAAGTGACCGTCGTATATTTTTTGTTCTGAATGTTAAAGAATTTTGTAATTCCTCCCCCGGTTGCCATAAACTGGTCGGTTTCAAATTCCTTGTTTTGACATTTGGGGCATTTCCAGTTTCTGTGCTGCATAATGATCAATATCTGGTGGTTAAAGTTTAGTCTGGTTGTTGCCGGGTCAACGTAAAAAATTCTGAAGCGTTGAAAAACATGTTGTAAAACTGTTTGTACATAGCGGTAACCGACTCGTCCATGCCGGACTCTACCTTGAACTCTACACGTTCACCCGTATCCAGTTTCACCCCTGACGGAGGGCAGGTACACCAGTCCATCTTGACCCGAACCGTATGGAATCCGGGGCGGACATGGATATCGATCGCTTGATCCAATTTCAGTTCCGCTACATGCTTCTCATCAACCAGGATCTTCAGTTTTCGGTACATTCCGAAAAAATCCTCTTCTCGCCGAACCCGTATCGTTGCGCGCTCCATACAATAAGTTTAGGCAGATCCCTGAATTACAATTTTCGAGGTTGGAATAAAATATAACTATGATCAATATTTGATTCGGAAATGAAAACTTCAAGAGGAGTACACGATTTTGTCTTGTTATATAAATAGCATTGATACCAACGTTTTATGGCTCGTTCATTAGCAATTGGTATATTCCGTAGCAAATGACGAGTTAGCTTGTTGTCAGGGCAATTTTGGACTTATGAAGGATTTGCTTGCTATTTGTGAGAGTTACTGTTCACAGGCGCTGGAGAAGAGATAGCAAAAAATAAAGTTTTGTGGCAGAAAGTGTAGGAAACAAAATAAACCGAAACCCTGCAATACAGTGATTTACAGGGCTCAAAATGGGCGCTGTCGACAGTCGTATTTAGCGGTCTACTGGATAGTGGGAGATGGCAGATTCGAACTGCCGACCCCTTGGTTGTCGACCAAGTGCTCTGAACCAACTGAGCTAATCTCCCAGGGCTCGTGAATATACCAACTTGCTGATCATTTTAGCAAAAGCATTTTATGATAGATGCCAGAAGCCAGATCAGCCTGTGGCTCGCGGATTCTGAATTCAGGTTGTAATATTACTATTCAGGCCTCACTACTTATAATCAACCTTCATCGAAACCTTTCAGCTCTCTCGGGGGTTTTGTATTTTGTGCCGCCCGGTAGAAACAGCCGGCACAGGTTCTTTTATAATTTCCACAAACCAAACATGGCACAGCGCAGGGAAGTTCGGGAAGTTGTACTTCAGGCCTTATACGCCGAAGATGTAAGCGGGTTCACCTGGAAGCATATCCTGTCCACAGTTATCGAACCGCGTCTGCCGGATGATAAGAACGCACGTAAATTTGCCGAGCGGCTGTTTCTCAAGGTGGTCAACAACCGTGAAGAGCTGGATTCTTTGATTCAGGACCATATCAAAAACTGGAAGATTGAGCGGCTGGCCACCGTTGACAAACAGATCCTTCGATTGGCCCTGTGTGAATTTCTGTATTTCGAGGAAATTCCAATTAAAGTTACCATCAATGAGGCGATCGAGGTTGCCAAAAAGTTTTCAACCCAAAAATCGGGTAACTTTGTCAATGGCATACTGGATGCGGCCCTGGAGCGGCTTCAAGAAGAGAACAGGATTCAGAAAAAGGGAAGGGGATTGATCGAATCGTCATGACAGGAGCCAACCGGCAATGAGTGATCAACAAAAATATATCGGGGTGGGGGATATCCACGGCTGTGCGGAGAGTCTTTCCGCCATGCTGGAGAAGCTCGAAGAATACTCAGATCGGACGATTGTGTTTATCGGCGATTACATCGACCGGGGACCGGATTCCAAGCGATCGGTGGATCTGCTGCTAAAGTTTCGGGAAGATCATGACTGCATATTTTTGCGGGGCAATCACGAGCAGATGCTCCTGGATGCACACCAGATAGGCGATTTCAGCCTGTGGATGATGAACGGCGGACGGGTAACCCTGAACTCCTACGACACCGATGTGCACGATTTTGACATCTCCGATTCCCATATGGAATTTTATCGGCAGACCCGCATGTATTATGACACCGAGAACTACTTTTTCGTACATGCCGGGCTAAAACCCTATAAGACGATCAGGGAAAGCATCGAAAACGGGGAGGATGTTGAGAGTTTCCTCTGGGAGCGGTCTCATCTGGATGCACCGGAAACCGCTTGGGAAAAGACGGTGGTATTCGGTCACACCCCCAAGCGTAGTCCCTTTGAACGGGAAAAGATGATCGGAATAGACACCGGCTGTGTCTTCAGGACCATGGGGTACGGGAAGCTCACCTCGGTGCTTCTGCCGGAGGAGGAATATATCCAGCAGGACTGCATCGATATATAGCGTTTTAGGATGAGTAACAGATTTATGACAATTGAAACAACAGGAAACAGCAGTTTCGAATGAGTTTGAGATGTGGTATTGTAGGTCTGCCGAACGTGGGCAAATCCACGCTCTTCAATGCCCTCAGCAACGCCGGTGCGGAGGTTGAAAACTTTCCATTCTGTACGATCGATCCCAATATCGGGGTGGTACCGGTTCCCGACGAACGGCTGGATCATCTCTACGAGCTGCTGCCGGTCGACGACAAGATACCGGCCACCGTCGAGTTCGTGGATATCGCCGGTCTGGTTAAAGGAGCTTCCGAAGGTAAGGGGCGGGGGAATGCCTTTCTTTCACATATCCGGGAGGTAGATCTGATCGTTCACGTGGTACGATGCTTCGAGGATAGAAATGTGGCTCATGTGGAGGGAGAGCTGAATCCGGAGCGGGATATTCAGATCATCGAGGATGAGTTGATTTTGAAGGATCTGGAGAGCGTCGAGAAGCGTGAAAAGAACCTGATGACCGAAGCCAAGGGAGGAGACAAGAAGGTGCAGGCCCGGCTGGAGGTGATTCGTCAACTGCGATCCCATCTCGAGGAGGGCGGGGCGGCCCGCACCTTTACGGAGGATCCTGCCAAAAAGGAGATGTACGACGATCTTTTCCTTCTCTCGGATAAACCGGTTTTGTATGCCTGCAATGTAGGAGAGGAGGATTTGGACGGCGGCAATGATTATGTGGAAGCCGTCGGGGATATTGCTGCGCAGCATGGAGATGAAGTGGTCAAGTTTTGTGCAAAAATGGAGGCGGAGATAGCAGAGCTCGATCAAGAAGACAAACAGGCCTTCCTGGATGAGCTGGGCGTCGACAGCGCCGGGTTGGACCGGTTGGTCAAGGCTGCCTACAAGGAGCTGGGGCTGATCACCTTTTTCACCTATAACGAAAATGAGGTAAGAGCGTGGACAGTCGAGAAGGGTACCCGGGCCCCGCAGGCCGCGGGGGTGATCCATACCGATTTTGAAAAGGGATTTATCAAAGCGGAGACCGTCAGCTATGAGGTCTTTGCCGAACAGGGGTCGGAAAAAGCGGTAAAGGAGGCCGGGAAGATGCGCTATGAAGGTAAGGATTACGTAGTGCGGGACGGGGATGTGATCTTATTCAGGTTTAACCTGTAAACTGGCTATTGCTGCAATTTATGTGTTGCCACCCATCTTAGATTCATCGCTATTTGTACTAGCGGCATAGATCCCTGGCAGATCTATACTTTGGGACCTGCAGAGATCTAGTCATTGATCAAAAGAAGACCGACCCGACCGGGTGGTATCTGTCTGGATACCTATTTGAACAGTATCCGGGGGGACCAGGGAGGGGTTGATGCGGTCATGCACCACCCAGGCCTGGGGAAATACCCGCTTGATCAGCCGCGAGAGGTCTATCGCCCGCTCCCGATTGTGGAAATCCCCCACATGGACCCGGTAATAGGGCTGCCTGAAAAATACATAGGTATCGGGTTGATACCCTGCCAGGGTGGTATCGGACCAAACCCGAAAACTGCTGGCAATGGAGTCAGCAATCACCACTCGTCGGGAGGAAGCGATCTGGATACGAAACCCGTCGAACGGATCCCGTTCTTTCTGCTGGTCTCCCTGATACTTCTCCATAAAGGTTTCGGGAAAGTCGTGCTGCTGGGTGATATATTCATCGCCCAGACTGCTGCGCAGGGCATTTAGATCCAGGGTTGTCGAGGGCTCTGTGACTATTCGCAGCGAATCCTCTTCCTGCTCCTCACCGGTTTCGGTGATCTGCTTGGTGGCCGTACAGGAATACGTCCCCGCTACAACTAAAAGGGATAAAATGAAAATGGTGGCTGATCTGCAGTTCATTATCTTGAGTGTAATTAAAGTCCGACAGGATGCCAGGTGGTTTTGATCTCCTGCATATCCATAATGAAATAGGGGTCTTCATATTGTTTGTCCAGCCAATTCTCTACCGGCCGGTGAATAACCCGCTTAACACTTAAAGCGGCATTTTCATCAATTTGTTTCCGAACCGCCTTATCCGGATCGGTATCGGTGTAGAGAAAGGCGTTGATATCCATGTGGGAGCTGAGATGCTCGATCAGCTCTTCCCGCAAACCGGTGAGTATATTCACCACCCCGCCCGGGACATCGGAGGAGTGCAGCACTTCAGCAAAACTGATGGCAGTGAGAGGATACTGCTGGGAAGCCAGTACGATACAGGTGTTGCCGCCCACGATGGCCGGAGCAGTCAGAGAGACCAGCCCGAGAAGGGGATATTCTTCGGGAGCAAGGATCGATACGATACCGGTCTGTTCCGGTAACGAGAAATTAAAATGGGAGCTCGCCACCGGGTTGACGGTGCCGAATACCTGTTGGTATTTATCCGACCAGCCGGCATAGTAGA
>JAWVYR010000031.1:0-14611 GCA_033722635.1 Balneolaceae bacterium
CCTGAGACGGTTTAAAGCTAATCTGCCGACAAAAATTATTAAGAAAAACAGAATTAAACCTAATTTATTTCGGGTTAAATTTAAATTTGATAATTTGGAATATATAAATGAATGGCTGTTGCAGTTTGGTGATAAAATAATAATTAACAAACCAAATATACTTATTGAAAAAAGAAATGATATTTTGAATGATATGATTCAATAATTGTTGTTTGTTATATTTATTTTAAAATTAAGATCATCTGATCCGGACCTTACCCGTATTGATACAGATAAAGGATATCCGGGGAACTGGCTGACCACACTAATGGGAGGGCCAAATGAATGGGAGCCATCTCTAGGTCAGATAGTACTCTCTCCGTAAGCCCATAACATAAACTCGGGAAAAATCCTGGACCAGGTTTTAAAATTGTGCTCCCCGCCCTTGACCAGATGGAACACTATATCCTCTTCTCCATATCCCTTTCTTTTCAACTCCTCAATCAGATCCACGGTATCCTCGATGGCATCGATGGTCCCGCTACGGTTCCGGTCATGTTTTTCATCCTTGGTGCCGGCCTGAAACCAAAATTTCATCCCTTCTCGCTTTTCACTGCTGCGAACGATCTTGTGCATGATCCGGTGGAATTCTCCGGTCTGAGGGTTCGGTTTTTTATATCTCCACCACAGCGATCCCGAAAATACCCCTGTTCGTGAAAACAGGTGTGGATTTCTCCAGGCTATATCCAGTGCGCTGAGCCCGCCCAGTGAGAATCCGGCAAAACCGACTCTGGCCGCTTCAATCGAAATGTTATAGACTTCAGACAAAAAGGGTAGGAGCTCTTTCGTGACAAAAAGGGAATAGGATTTGGCTTTCCTTCCGCGCCGTTTGTAGTCGAGATATTCGGCTGTGCCATATTCTTCATGGCGGTTTTTTCCGGCATGGATGGCCACCGCGGTCATACCCGGTATGTGACCGCCTGCCCGAAGGGCTCCCAAGGTGTTTGTCAATCCCAGAGCTTTCATCTCTTGCCCGTCGTTGAGCAGTAACAGAGGGTCACCCGGATCTCTTCCATTTCTGTCCACCAGATAGACCTCAACTTTGACCTCCCTTTTCAGGCAGGAAGAGTACACAACAATTTTATGTTGTGTAATAGCGGAATTGACTATAATCTCCTTTTTATCCATAAGGAAGGATTCAGCCGCCCGGTTTTCAACGTCCTCGATGATCATGCTGTTATATTACAGAATCGTGATGTTTTGAAAAAATTTTTTGTCAGCCGTGAAAGAAGAATATTTCAACTGGTACTCGGAAACCCTGGGACGAGATATTGAGATGCTGGTTTACGGTCACGCAGGTAAACCGGTAATTCTGTTTCCTACCAGCAAGGGCCGATATTACGAAACCAAGGATTTTAATCTGATCGACTCGGTGCGCTGGTTTATCGAAGAAGGGCTCGTGCGTATCTACTGCCCTGACAGTGTGGATGCGCTGAGTTTTTACAATAAGGATATCCACCCGTCAGACCGTATCAAAAACCATATCTGGTACGACCAGTTTATCGAAGAGGAGGTGGTCGATGCTATCCGTTCCGATACGAATTTTGATAAAATTGTGACATCCGGTGCCAGCTTCGGAGGCTATCATGCTGCTAATTTTGCATTCCGCCATCCCGGAAAAGTCAGCCACCTTTTTGCCATGAGTGCCAATTTCGATATCAAATCGTTCATGGACGGATACTACGACGAAAACGTATATTTCAATAATCCGGTGGATTTTATCCCCGACAATAATAATCCCGGCCTGTGGGACATGCAGATTGTACTGGGTGCCGGCGAACATGATATCTGCAGACAGCCTACCGAGCGTATGTCTGGCATATTAAGGGAAAAGGGGATCGATCATTGGTTGGATATCCGGCCCGGGGCCACTCACGACTGGCCGGTGTGGCGTGAAATGTTTCCCCACTATTTGTCATTATTATAGGTAAGCTCAGCTGGTTTAATTAATTGGGGATAAATTCATGAAAAAAATTGGAATCCTTTTTGGACAGGAAAATACGTTCCCGTGGGCGTTCATTAAACGGGTAAATGAGAAAGAGCCGAAGGGCATCGAGGCGGAGCCTGTTCAGATCAACATGGTCAAACAGGCCCAGCCCGCCGATTACGCGGTGATCATCGACCGTATTTCCCAGGATGTGCCCTATTACCGGGCCTACCTGAAAAATGCCGCTCTCATGGGTACCGCCGTCATCAACAACCCGTTCTGGTGGAGTGCCGATGAGAAATTCTTCAACAATGCGCTCGCAGAAAAGATCGATATCCCGGTGCCCAAAACCGTGATCCTACCCTCCCACGAACGGCCACCCGATACCAATGAAAACTCTTTTCGAAATCTGGGTTTCATGAACTGGGAAGAGATCTTCGACTACGTGGGATTTCCCGCTTTCATGAAACCCTATGCGGGCGGCGGCTGGAAACATGTGTATAGAGTTAAGGATCAACAGGAGTTCTTTGCCCGGTATGAGGAGACCGATCAACTGATCATGCTTCTACAGGAGGAGATCAAGTTTGAGCAGTACTACCGCTGCTATTGCCTGGGCGCAGAAAAGGTCCATATCATGCCTTATGAACCCCGCAATCCGCATCACCTGCGGTATGTCAAGAGCGACGGCGAACCGGACAAGTCAATTGAGAAGAGGGTGGAGCAGGGCACCATCAAACTGAACCAGGCGCTAGGATACGATTTCAATACCGTGGAATGGGCGGTGCGCGACGGGAAACCCTACGCCATCGATTTTTGCAACCCGGCGCCCGATGCGGATATCCATTCCGTGGGTGAGAATAATTTTGAGTGGATCGTCGAAAATGCCGCTGAAATGGCCATCAAACGTGCCAAACAGCACCGTGAAGGCAAAATCAATCTCACCTGGGGATCCTTTATGAAGGAAAGTTTAAAGGAAAACCCGGTTACCTGAATCCGCAAGTGATATTTCTATGAATACCCGTCCGTTTACCATAGGCATTGAGGAGGAGTACCAGGTGATCGATCCGGATAGCCGGGAACTGGTCTCCCATAATCAGCAGATCGTGGAAGCGGCCAGCGAAGCGCTTGACGAAAAAGTGAAAGCCGAGATGCACCAGGCCGTAGTGGAGGTCGGCACCAAAGTCTGCCAGAATATCGGCGAGGCCCGTGAGGAGCTGACCTATCTTCGGCGTCATATTTCCGAAATTGCCGAAGGTCTCGGCTATCGGATCGGGGCTGCCGGTACCCATCCATTTTCAGCCTGGCAAAAACAACTGCTCACGGAACATCCCCGATACGATGAGATCGTATATGAGCTGCAGGATACTGCCCGCTCCAATCTGATTTTCGGATTGCACGTCCACGTTGGCATCGAGGACCGGCAGATGGCCCTCCATATTGCCAACTCCATGCGGTATTTCCTGCCCCATCTCTATGCACTGTCGGCCAATTCGCCATTCTGGGAGGGTCGCAACACGGGTTTCAAATCATTTCGCTCCAAGGTGTTCGACAAGTTTCCGAGGACCGGCATCCCGGATTATTTCGAAAGTATCGCGGAATACGACAACTACATTAATTTACTGGTAAAAACCCGCTGCATCGACAACGCCAAGAAGATATGGTGGGATATCCGTGTGCACCCTTTTTATCCCACCATTGAAATAAGAATCTGTGATATTCCGTTAACCGTCAATGAAACGGTGGCGATCACCGCTCTGATCCAGGCCCTGGTTGCCAAGCTCTTTAAACTCCGGCAGGGAAACATGAGCTTCATGAATTACAAAAGGGCTCTGATCAACGAGAATAAATGGAGAGCTTCCCGTTACGGGCTGGACGGCAAACTGATAGATTTTGGTAAAGAGACCGAAGTGAATACCCATGATTTGATCCATGAAATGCTTGAATTTGTGGACGACGTCGTGGATCCGCTCGAATCAAGATCGGAACTTGAATATATATCCGAAATATTGAAACAGGGTACGGGAGCCGACCGGCAGCTCGAGATTTTTGAAGAAACCGGTAGTCTTGAAAAGGTGGTCGACTTTATTCTGAACGAGACTCTCAGAGATGTAAAATGAAACGCTTTAGACTGGCATTATTAAATATGTATGGTGGTCATCCGAATCAGGGAATGCGCTGCCTTCGGGAGATTGCAGGCGAGTACTCCACTCAATTGGAGATGGAGGAGTTTGATGTGCGCGGTAAAAACGAATTGCCGGATCACCGTTTCGATATCTACCTGTCGAGCGGCGGTCCCGGAAACCCCACCGACACGAACAACGCCTGGATTAAGGAATATCACGCACTGATAGACCATCTGTGGCAACATAATCTGGAAAATCAGTTGCCGAGAAAATATGCCTTTTTCATCTGCCATTCCTTTCAACTGGTAACCAACTATTTCAACCTGGGAGAAGTCACCAGGCGGAAGAGGACCTCGTTCGGCATCTATCCGATTCACAAGACAAAAGCGGGCAAAAACGATATCCTTCTCGATGGGCTGCCGGACCCATACTATGCCGTCGATAACCGCGATTGGCAGCTGGTTCAGCCTAATCTTGATGTGTTTGAGGAGCACGGTGCCAAGATTCTTTCAATCGAAAAGATCCGCACCAATGTGGAAATGGAGCGAGCTATCATGGCGGTACGGTTTTCGGATGAATTTGTGGGGACCCAATACCACCCGGAGGCCGACGCCGCAGGTATGAAAACTCATTTCATGAAGCAGGAAAACAGAGAAAAGGTAATTAAGAATTTCGGCGAGGAGAAGTATAACAATATGATCGACCACCTGGATGATCCGGACAAGATCGAATTAACGCACCGGATGGTCATTCCCTCCTTTTTGGAACGGGCCCTCTCCAGGCTGAACAACCAGGCCAAGGAAACATCAGCCGCATGATTCCCGAGATCCGTGATCAATACAATCGCGACTTTACCAGGGAAAAGTATCAGCGATTTCTAAGTGATATCGAACAGGAATATGATCATCGTCCGGCCTTTCGCATATGCGAAACACCGGTATTTATTCCGAATCTGTTGAAAAAGAAACTGGTAAGCGCCTGCAGGCATATCTATGAGGTGGTCTGCCAACCCGATTTCAAACAGATCACCCAGGGAGCGATCAATCATCCGTCACTTCAGGTGCCTGCCGAGGATTATCACACCCGCTTTTTGCAGATGGATTTCGGGGTTTGCGAAAACGAAAAAGCGGAACCGGAGCCTCAGCTTATCGAGCTGCAGGGGTTTCCCTCCCTTTATTTCTTCCAGGATCAGTTGGCCAAGGCATACCGAAGGAACTTCGATATACCCACACATATGTCGGTTCATCCCGAAGGCCATGATTCTGAAGATTATCTGGACCTGCTACGTGAAGTGATCGTCGGTGACCATGATCCGAACAACGTTGTGCTGCTGGATGTGGAACCGGAGAAACAGCATACCTATATCGATTTCCTCGGTGCAGCAAAGCACCTGGGAGTCAAGGTGCTCTGCATCACCGATCTCAAGAAAAGCGGCAGAAAACTGTATTATATTGATGAGGAGGGAAATAAAATTCGTGTTGAACGGATCTATAACCGTGTGATTTTCGATGAGCTGAATCAACGCAATGACCTGCAACGGGAGTTTTATTTCCGGGATGATGTTGAAGTGGAGTGGGTTGGACATCCCAGTTGGTTTTTCCGAATCAGCAAGTATACACTACCGCTGCTGGAGAACCCCTATATTCCCGAAAGCCACTTTCTCAATAAGCTCGAACACTATCCCGAAGACCTTAGCCAGTACGTGCTGAAACCGCTGTACTCCTTCGCCGGATCGGGAGTCAGACTGGAGATCACAAGGGAAGAGCTGGAAGAGATCGAGGATAAAGAAAATTATATCCTGCAGAAACGGGTTCAGTACAGCCCGGTCATTCAGACTCCCACGGAACCGGCCAAATGTGAGATACGAATGATGATGATTTGGGAGAAAGGACATGACACTGGCCGGCTGGTCAACAACCTGGTCAGGTTGAGCAAGGGGAAGATGTCCGGTGTGAAGTACAATAAAGACAAGGAGTGGGTGGGGGCCAGTATCGGATTTTTTGAATAGCGTTAACAGGACGTATCCCACCGAGGTTCATTTAACAAAATAGGCTCCCTATCGGAGCCTATTTTGTTCTATACCTTTCCGTTGATTGGTTGCTGATCTCAGACCGTTTCGTCATCCTCCTCGTTAACGACGCGGGTGACGGCTGCGATCTGGCCTTCCTCATCCAGCCGCATGATGCGAACGCCCTGGGTGTTGCGACCCATGGTGCGGATATCCCCGCAGTTCATGCGTATCACCTTGCCGTTCTCGGTGATTACCATCAGGTCATCCTTATCGGTCACCTCTTTCAGCGCGATCAGCTCGCCGGTCTTTTTGGTAACCTTCAGGGTGATAACTCCCTTGCCGCCGCGGCTCTGCTCGCGGTAATCTTCCACCAGCGAACGTTTGCCGTAGCCATTTTCGGATATCGCCAGGACGGTGGCTTCATGGGTATTCTTCACCACCACCATGTCGACCAGCTCGTTGTTTTTACCGAGCTCCATTCCTTTGACGCCGGTGGTGTTCCGACCCATGTCGCGTACGTCATCCTCGCTAAAGCGGATCGCTCGGCCTTTCCGGTTGGCCAGGATCACTGTACTGTCGCCGTCGGTTAGCGCCGCTTCCAGCAGCGAATCGTCATCCTTGATGTTGATCGCGATGATGCCGTCGCGGCGCGGTCGGCTGTAGGCCTCCAGGGTGGTCTTCTTGACCTGCCCCTGCTTGGTGGTCATGATGATATAGTGGTTATTGATATATTCCTCATCATCCAGGGTTCTCACCGGGACAAAGGTTTTGATCCGATCATCCTTGTCGATATCGATCAGGTTTACGATCGCCCGGCCTCGTGCCAGCCGGGATCCTTCCGGTATCTCGTACACTTTCAACCAGTAGCACTGGCCTTTCTCCGTGAAGAAAAGAATGTAGTTGTGGTTGGTCGCCACAAACAGGTGTTCCACATATTCATCGTCGCGGGTGGTGGTTCCTTTCATACCTTTTCCGCCGCGTTTCTGGCGTCGATAACCGCTGACCGGCATCCGCTTGATAAATCCTTTGTTGGAGACGGTGACCACTACATCTTCGTCTGCGATCATATCTTCCACACTGAAATCTTCGGCGGAGTGTACAATCTGTGTCCGCCGCTCATCGCCATATCGGTCCTTGATCTCCTGTAGTTCCTCCCGGATTATATCTGTTTGCCTGCTTCTATTGGACAAAATCTCACGATACCCGGCGATCTTATCCACGATATCGCCATATTCCAGGTCGATCTTGTCGCGCTCCAGCCCGGTGAGTTTCTGCAGCCTCATGTCCAAAATCGCTTTTGCCTGGAGATCAGTCAGGGCAAATTTGCGCCGCAGCTCCTCGTTGGCTTCCTGGGGGCTGTCGGAGGCACGGATCGTCTTGATCACTTCATCAAGGTTGTCCAGTGCAATCTTAAGCCCTTCCAGAATGTGGGCGCGGGCTTCCGCCTGATCCAGGTCGTAGATGGTGCGACGGATGATCACCTCCACCCGATGCTCCACCCAGTGATGAATCAATTCCTTCAGGTTCAACAGTTCGGGCCGCCCCTTGACCAGGGCGATATTGATTACCCCGAAAGTCTGCTGCATCTGGGTATATTTATAGAGCTGGTTCAGTACGATGCCGGTGTTGGAGTTGCGCTTGAGAATTATCACTATGCGCATCCCGTCCCGGTCCGACTCATCCCTGATTTCAGAAATATCACTGATCTTGTCGCTCTCGGCCAGGCGGGCAATTTTCTGGATCAGTGTGGTTTTGTTGACCTGGTAGGGGATTTCAGTCACAACGATCTGTTCACGACCATGCCGGAGCTCCTCCGTGGTGGCCCGGGCCCGCATCGTTATTTTGCCGCGACCCGTCTCAAACGCCTCCTTTACCCCGTCGTAGCCGTAGATAATTCCCCCGGTGGGGAAATCCGGCGCCTTGATATGCTTCATCAGTTTCTTGATCTCGATATCGGGATCATCAAGGTAGGCGTTGATTCCTTCGATCACCTCGGTAATGTTGTGGGGAGCCATGTTGGTGGCCATACCTACGGCAATGCCGGATGCCCCGTTCAGCAGTAGGTTCGGGAGCATGCTGGGAAGAACGGTCGGCTCCTGAAGGGTGTCGTCGAAGTTTGGCTGCCAGTCAACCGTCTCTTTGTTGATATCGGTCAGCATCTCCTCGGCAATACGCTGCATGCGAACTTCGGTGTACCGCATCGCCGCAGCCGAGTCCCCGTCGATCGATCCGAAATTGCCCTGCCCGTCGACCAGTGGATAGCGAAGCGAAAAATCCTGCACCATCCTGACGATGGAGTCGTATACCGCTGAATCGCCGTGCGGATGATATTTACCCAACACCTCACCGACGATTCGGGCGCTCTTCTTATAATTTCTGTTGTGGAGCATTCCCAGTTCACTCATCCCGTAGAGCACGCGCCGGTGAACCGGCTTCAGCCCGTCACGCACATCGGGCAGTGCCCGGGAAACGATCACCGACATCGAATAGTCGATGTAGGAGGATCGCATTTCATCTTCCAGGGAAATGGGAATTATTTTTTCTCTAGCCATCGGATAGGGTTAAAAATGAATTAATAATTATGATTCCGGTAAGAGTATTTGGATTGCTGGAGTCTTGCGGTGTTGAAAGGTTTAACGGAACTACCCGAGATCTCAACACAGCGGCAAGTCAACCTGTCATTAAACATCCAGTGTCGCATACTTGGCGTGTGTTTCGATAAACTCGCGCCGGGGCTCTACATCGTCACCCATCAGCGTGGTGAAAAGCTTGTCGGCACCGGCGGCACTTTCAACCGTCACCTGCTGCAGGGTTCGCGTTTCAGGATCCATGGTGGTCTCCCAAAGCTGCTCTGGATTCATCTCGCCGAGCCCTTTGTAGCGGGATACATCGAATTTCTTCCGCTTTTTCTTCAATTCTTTCACAATCTTGGTCCTGGTTTTTTCATCCCAGGCGTACTCGATATTGTCACGCCCGTAGGTGATCCGGTACAGCGGAGGAGTAGCTATATAAACGTGTCCGCCCTGGATCAGAGGTTTCATGTATCGATAGAAAAAGGTAAGCAGCAGGGTGCGAATATGGGATCCGTCCACATCGGCATCGGTCATGATGATGATCTTGTGGTAGCGGAGCTTATCCATATCGAAATCCTCCTCGGCGTGGCCAACTCCTGAGCCCAGCGCGGTGATGATCGCCTGGATCTCGTTGTTCTCCAGGATGCGGTTGATCTTGGCCTTCTCCACATTGAGGATTTTGCCCCGCAGCGGCAGGATCGCCTGGAAACTGCGGTCTCGTCCCATCTTGGCGGATCCTCCGGCCGAATCCCCCTCCACCAGGTATATCTCGCAGTGTTCCGGATCGTTGATGGAACAGTCGGCCAGTTTGCCCGGCATGCCTCCACCGCTCATGGCGCTTTTCCGTTGAATCAGTTTCCGGGCCTTGCGGGCCGCTTCCCTGGCTTCGGCGGCCAGGATCACTTTCTCCAATATCTTCTTGGCAGTCTTCGGATTACGTTCCAGGTATTCCTTCATCTGGTCATAAACCACGATCTCGACCGCGCTCTGTACTTCCGAATTACCCAGCTTGGTTTTGGTCTGTCCTTCAAACTGCGGTTCCGGCACCTTTACGCTGATCACCGCGGTCATCCCCTCCCGAAAATCTTCCCCGGAAATGGAGATATTGCTCTTAACCAAATTGTTGTCGTCGGCATAGCTTTTCAGCGAGCGGGTCAGGGCCCGTCGAAACCCGGAGATATGGGTCCCTCCCTCCTTGGTGTTGATATTGTTCACATAGGAGTGCACATTCTCGGAATAGCTGCCGTTGTACTGGATCGAAATCTCCACGGGAACCATATCCACCTCTCCCTCGATGTAGATAGGCTCGTCCATCAGCGGCTCACGGTTCTCATCCAGGTACTGCACAAAATCTTTTATGCCGCCTTCATAATGAAATTTCTCGGTCCTGACATCCTCTTCCTCGCGTTCATCACGCAGTTCGATGGTGATCTCCGGGTTCAGAAATGCCAGCTCCCGCATCCGCTCTGCGATGAGGTCGTAGTTGAATTCCATCGTCTGGGTGAAAATCTCAGGATCCGGAGTAAAGGTGATCTTGGTGCCGGTCTTTTTGGTTTTACCCTTGACTTTCAACGGGGTAACGGTTTTGCCCTTCTCGAACTCCATCACATGGATCTCCCCGTCGCGGTGTACCTCCGCATAAAAATGTTTCGAAAGCGCATTTACGCAGCTTACGCCCACCCCATGGAGACCGCCGGAAACTTTATAGGTGTTTTTATCGAATTTGCCGCCGGCATGAAGCTTGGTCAGCACTACCTCGACCGCCGGTAGCTTTATCTTGGGATGTTCATCCACGGGGATGCCCCGCCCGTTGTCGATGATCGTGACCGAACCGTCTTCATTGAGTATTACCTCCAGCTCATCACAATAGCCCGCCATCGCTTCATCGATGGAATTGTCGACCACCTCGTTGATCAGGTGATGAAGACCCCGCGAGCCCACATCGCCGATGTACATTGCGGGCCTTTTTCGCACTGCCTCAAGTCCCTCTAATACCTGTATATTCTCCGCCTTATAGTCAGATAGGTTCTTTTTAGCCATCTAATGGGGTGATAAGTTTGCAAATTAACATTCGAGACGCCTGAAAATAGTGTTTATAAAGGCAAAATCAAAGTGAGCCAATGATTTTATTGCCGCAACAAGAGATAGGCTTTCTGCGGGAGTTTCTTGGGTTTTGCGGATGCCGGAATTCAGGGGTAACGGGCCGTTCATCTGCCTCCCAATATGTTATTTTTTTCACGCAAAAGAAACATTGATATTAAACGTTAATAAATCTATCTTTAAAGTCTATTCAAAAACTGATAAAAGCACTGTTACAGCATGGCACGAAAAGACGATATAACCGGCAAAGGTCCGTTGGTTGGATACCGCTCATCCAAGTCCAACAACAAGACAAAACACCGATTCCACCAGAATCTGCAGAAGAAAAAATTTTACATCCCCGAAGAGGATAAATGGGTGACTCTGAAAGTCTCCGCAAAGACCCTTCGGACCATCAACAAGAAGGGAATCAGCGCCGTGTTGAAAGAAGCAAGAGAAAAAGGAACCCTGCGAAAAGATATTTGAGATAGATTATGGCTAAAGGAAACAGAGTTCAGGTTATTTTGGAATGCACCGAAAAGCCGGGTTCATCCCGCTACGTCACCACAAAAAACCGCAGGAACTCCCCGGACAGGCTGGAGCTGAGAAAATACAACCCAGTCCTTCGGAAACATACGTTACACAAGGAAATAAAGTAATTACTCCGCATCATGGCTAAGAAACAATCTTTTGGTGAACAGGCACTCAAGCAGAAGGCTTCACACCGGAAAATGGCAAAGGTGATCATCTCCACCAAATCACCACGAGGCAAAGTGGCCTTCAGGGAATCGATGATCGACCAGGAAGAGGTTCGGCAGTTTATTCAGGATAAAAAACAGGACTGATCGCACTTAAACCGATTTTGGAAGTTGCATCTGTATATAGAAAGCGGATGCAACTTTTTTTTTATTATAATACAGCGGTTGTGATACCTGTTCTTTTCATTTTTTAAATTACGACGGTAATGAGCATACAGGACAAAATTCTGTCTGACCTTAAAGAGGCGATGAAAAGCCGGGAGCAGGAGCGCCTGCGGGTTTTGCGCTCCATCAAATCCAAACTGCTTGAAAAAGAGATCAGCGAAAGAAAAGGCGGGGAAGCCTCTATTACTGATGAGCAGGCTGTTGAAGTACTGATGAAAGCCGCAAAACAGCGAAAGGAATCGATCGACCAGTTTGAGCAGGGCGGACGCGAGGATCTGGCCGATGCGGAAAAACGGGAGCTCGAGATTATCGAATCCTATCTTCCCGAGATGCTTACGGAGGATGAAATCCGTGACCTGGCCCGCGAGAAGATCGATGAACTGGGGGCCGAAACGATGGCCGACATGGGTAAGGTCATGGGAGTGTTGATGGATCAGCTGAAAGGACGTGCTGAAGGCTCTCTGGTTAGCAAAGTGGTCAAAGAAGAACTCTCATAATTCTAAACCAAACCGACGGCGAATTATGACTCTCCTTGATATCATACTTTTGGCACCTATCCTGTACGCAGCCTACAATGGATTTCTAAACGGTATTATCAAGGAGGTCATCAGTATCGTGGGGATCATCCTGGCAGTCATCCTGACCTTTACCTACATGGACACGGTGGGGTTCTGGATCGCCCCTATCTTTGAGGAAGGATCCTCCGCCGTACCCTTTGTGGCTGGTGGGGTGATATTTATCTCCACCCTGATAGCGGTAAATATCACGGCCTACATGATGAAGGAATTTTTGGAGGCCCTGAATATCAACATCGTGAACCGGCTGGCGGGAATCCTCTTTGGGTTTCTGAAAAGCTCGATCGTCATCAGTGCCATACTGCTGATCCTGGCCGGCTTGGGCATACCCACCCAGGATACCAGAGAGAGATCGGCCACCTACCCGATCCTGATACAGGTAGCGCCGGCCACCTATAACGCAATCGTCTATATATTTCCGGGAGCCAGCAATTTCGACACCCAGATCGAGAGCGCCCTGGATGATTATGCCCCGATTCCCGACTACCCAATGTTTAACCAATAGCGAACCGATTCAAAGAAATTTCACAACAATGCCATTTTCACCTGTAGAGAAACAATTGGAAGTGATCCGGAGGGGCACCGTCGAGATCGTTCCCGAAGATCAATTGATCGAGAAGCTCAAGGATTCGAAAAAAAATGACACGCCGCTCAAGATAAAGCTGGGCTGCGACCCCACCCGCCCCGACCTTCACCTGGGACACTCCGTAATCCTGCGAAAATTACGCCAGTTCCAGGACCTGGGCCACCTGGCAATCCTGATCATCGGCGACTTCACCGCCCTCATCGGCGATCCGACCGGGCAAAACCGGACCCGCCCGCCGCTTTCACCGGAGGAGATCAAGGAAAACGCATCCACCTATCTCGACCAGGCTTCCAAAATCCTGGATCCCGAACGCACCACCATCGTCTACAACTCAGACTGGCTGGGATCGATGAATTTCGAAGAGGTGATCAGGCTCGCCTCGAAACTGACCGTAGCCCGACTGATAGAGCGCGACGACTTTTCCCAGCGCTTCGATAACAATGAACCGATTTCGCTGCATGAATTTCTCTATCCACTGGCACAAGGGCAGGATTCCGTTCACCTGCGTGCAGATGTGGAGTTGGGCGGAACCGACCAGAAATTCAACCTGCTGGTCGGGCGCGACCTGCAGAAGGAAGACGGTCAGGATCCCCAGATCTGCCTGATGATGCCGCTGCTGGTAGGTACCGACGGGACGATGAAGATGTCTAAATCGTATGACAACTACATCGGTATCACCGAGGAACCCAGCGATATGTATGGAAAAGTGATGTCGATACCGGATGAACTGATCTATCCATACTTCGAGCTGTTGACCGACGTCCCGGTCAGCCGGCTGCCCGAGTACAGGCAAAAGGCTGAGAAGGATCCCCGTAACACCAAGCATGAGCTGGCCCATGTGATCACCAGCATGTATCACGGCGAAGAGGCAGCCGAAGAGGCCCGAGAGTACTTTGAACAAACCGTGATCCAGAAAGAAGTGCCCGATGATGCACCGGTATTTAAATATGAAAAGGGATCCGAAAAAAGATTGCTTGATATCATTGCTGACACCGGATTTACGTCCAGCAACGCGGAAACAAAGCGGCTGATTAAACAGGGCGGTGTTACACTCGATGATGAGAAGATCACCGATAAGAACTATACCGTCTCATTTGATAACGGAGCCGAACATATCCTCAAGGTGGGAAAAAGAAATTTCTGCTATCTGCGAACCGATTGATCATTGTGCAACTTTTTATTTTAGTTAGATGTTTAAGAATCAAAGCTGAGTACGGAGTCACCGGCTTTGATCGATAGGGTATTGGCGAAAATCGGAGTCATCGCCATATCACCAACCACTTGTATAATCGGAGTTATTGAATAATAAAATTATGGGAACCCACTACAGAGGCAGCGAACAGGAAAAACGTATATTGGACACATTCATCAAATTCATGAGAGCTTCGGAATCCGTTACCGGCCGGCTCAACAAGCATCTCTCCGAAGCGGATCTAACGGTAAGCCAGTTCGGGATTTTGGAAGCACTCCATCACCTGGGGCCGCTCAATCAGAAAGCACTGGGTGAAAAACTGCTGAAAAGCGGCGGCAATATAACCATGGTGGTGGACAACCTCGAAAAAAGCGGCTGTGTGGAACGTGTTCAGGACCCGGAAGACCGACGCTCCGTACAAATCCACTTGACAGACGAGGGGAAAAAATTTATCCAGTCTTTTTTTCCCAAGCATCTCGAGGAGATAAAAAAGGAGTTCAGCGTTTTGAATAAAAAAGAGATGGAAGAGCTGGCCCGCATATGTAAAAAACTGGGGTTACAAAAGTAAAAACTGGTTAAAACC